>NZ_LXJQ01000005.1:0-176600 GCF_001728925.1 Pseudomonas sp. 1D4 | reverse complement strand
ATCGCGCTTCACCGATCCACCATTCGTGGCCGTGCCGAGCGTCATTGGTGGATGGAAAGAGCGCCATACACCCTGCGCGGTGCCTTCCCTCGATGCGTTGGGGATGACGCCGTGCAAGTGCCTGACCCCGGCGTGATGCGCTTCGTGCCTCAGCACATCCTACGAACCGTGGTCCCATCGCGTTCTGGCACGCGATTGCCGGCGAGCGCTATCCGCCACCCTGCACTAGCGTTCGCGCATGGCTTCGGAGCGGGCCTTGAGGACGGGTTTGAGGAGGTAGTCGAGCACGCTTTTCTCGCCGGTGATGATGTCCACGGTGGCGACCATGCCGGGGATGATGAGCAGCGGTTTGGCGTTGCTGCCGAGGTGGCTTTTGTCGGTGCGGACCTGGATGAGGTAGAAGCTGTTGCCCTTGTCGTCGGTGATGGTGTCGGCGCCGATCAGTTCCAGCTTGGCCTTGAGCCCGCCGTAGATGGTGTAGTCGTAGGCGCTGAACTTCACCATGGCCTTCTGCCCGGGGTGGAGGAAGGCGACGTCCTGCGGGCGGATGCGCGCTTCGATCAGCAGGTTGTCCTCCAGCGGCACCACTTCCACCATGTCGCTACCCGGCTGGACCACGCCGCCGATGGTGTTGACCTTGAGCTGCTTGACGATGCCGTGCACCGGCGAGAGCACGGTGGTGCGCGAGACGCGGTCGTCGATGGCGCGGCCGGTGGAGGTGATCTTCTGCAGCTCGGTGCGGGCTGCGTTGAGTTCCTTGAAGGCGTCGGAGCGGAACGACAACTGGCTCTCCTCCATCTTTCGCTCGATCTCCTTCACCGCTGCCTCTGCCCGGGGGATGGCCAGGTTGGTGCCGTTCAGCTCGCCGCGCATCTCCACCGCGCTGCGCCGCAGGCGGAGGATCTCCACCTCGGAGATGGCGCCGGTGCCCACCAGTGGCTGGGACATGTTCAGCTCCTGCTGCAGCAGCGCCAGGCTGGAGGCGTACTGCTGGGACTTGGAGCGGAACTCGGCCAGTTCCTGCTCCTTCTGCCGCAACTGTTCCTTGAGGATGTGCTGCTCGCTCTCCAGCCGTTGCAGGCGTGTGCGGTTCAGCGCGCGTTCGTCCTCGGCCAGTTGCGGTGCGCCCTTGGCGATCTCGTCGGGCACCTCGAAGGGCCGGCCCTCGGCCTCGGAGGCCAGGCGCTCGACCCGCGCCATCAGCGCCAGGCGGTCGGCCTCGGTCTCGCCCTTGTTGGAGAGGAAGCGGGTGTCGTCCAGGCGCAGCAGCACATCGCCCTTGTTCACCACCTGGCCTTCGCGGACGAAGATCTCCGAGACGATGCCGCCCTCCAGGTTCTGGATCACCTGCACCTTGCTGGAAGGGATGGCCTTGCCTTCGCCGGTGGTGACCTCCTCCAGCACGGCGAGCTTGGCCCACACCAGGGCGACGATCAGCAGGGCACAGGCCACCCACACGGTGATGCGGGTGCCGGTGGGGGAGTCTTCGAGGATGGCGCCGTCCACCTCGGGCATGAATTCGGTGTCGGCACGGGCCGGGGCGCGGCCGCCGAAGTACTGGGCGGGGGTTTTAGCGTTGGCCATGGAGCCCTCCTAGACAGCCGCCGGGCCGACACGGCCCTTGCGCAAGGCATCGATGACGGCCTCTTTCGGCCCGTCGGCGACGATGTGTCCCGCATCCAGCACCACCAGGCGTTCCACCAGGTTGAGCATGGAGGCGCGGTGGGTGATGAGCACCACCGTCTTGCCCTGGGCCCAGGCGTGCAGGCGGTTGCGCAACAGGTCTTCGCTGGTGTTGTCCATGGCGCTGGTGGGCTCGTCCAGCAGCAGGATGGGCGGGTCCAGCAGCAGCGCGCGGGCCAGCAATACGGCCTGGCGCTGGCCGCCGGAAAGCAGTTGGCCGCGTTCGCCCACCGGGCGGTCGAAGCCCTGGGGGTGCTGCCGGGCCAGTTCGGTGACGCCGGTCAGCTCGGCCACCTCCAGCATCCGCGCGTCGTTCACGTAGCGGGCGCCGAGGGTGAGGTTGTCCCGCAGGCTGCCGGAGATCAGCGGCATGTCATGGGTGACGAAGCCGATCTGGTGGCGCAGGTCGGCCACGTCCAACTGGCGCAGGTCGATGCCGTCCAGCAGCACCTGGCCTTCTTCGGGGCTGTAGAAGTTCATCAGCAGCCGCGCCAGGGTGCTCTTGCCCGAGCCGCTGCGGCCGATGATGCCGACCCGCTCGCCGGCTGCCAGTCGCAGGCTGACGTTGTGCAGCGCCGGGGCGTTCTGCTCGGGGTAGCGGAAGCTCACCCCGCGCACGTCGATGGCGCCGCGAATGTGGGTGCGCTCCAGGGGCTGCTGGGTGTTCTCCCGCTCCTGGGGCAGGCCCATCAGCGAGTCGGTGCTCTGCATCGTCAGTTGGGCCTGCTGGTAGCGGGTGATCAGCCCGGCGATCTGCCCGAGCGGCCCGAGCACGCGACCGTTGAGCATGTAGCTGGCCACCAGGGCGCCGACGCTGAGGTTGCCGCCGATGATGCTGTAGACCCCGGCGACGATCATCGCCAGCCCGGCGAACTGCTGCAGGAACAGGGTGCCGTTGGTGACCAGCGCAGAGAGGAAGCGGGCGTGGCTGTCCAGGCGGGTGAGGGCGCCGTGGGTGCGTTCCCAGCGGTGCTGGCGCTCGCTCTCGGCGCCGCAGGCCTTGAGGGTTTCCAGGCCGGAGAGGGTTTCGATCAGCAGCGCCTGGCGTTCCGCGCCCAGGGCCAGGCTGCGTTGCACGGTGTCGCGCAGGCGGGTCTGGATGATCCAGGCGAAGATCGCCGTGATGGGGAAGGCGAGGATCGGGATCACCACCAGCCAGCCGCCGAGCAGCCCGATCACCACCAGCATGAGGATGGAGAAGGGCAGGTCGATGAGGCTGGTGAGGGTGACGGCGGTGAGGAATTCCCGCAGGCCCTGGAAGTCATGAATGCTCTGGGCGAAGCCGCCGATGGTGGCCGGCCTGGCCTTCATCGACATGCCGGTGATGCGCTCGAAGAGGGTGGCCGAGAGCACCACGTCGGTCTTCTTCCCGGCGGTGTCCAGCAGGTGCGCCCGCAGCACCCGCAGCAGCAGGTCGAAGCCGGTGCCGATGAGCAGGCCGATGGTCAGCACCCAGAGCGTCGAGGTGGCCTGGTTGGGCACCACGCGGTCGTAGGTCTGCATCACGAACAGCGGCACCAGCATCCCCAGCAGGTTGATCAGCAGGCTGGCCAGTACCGCGTCGGTGTAGAGCCAGCGCGACAGCCGCAGGGTGTCGCGGAACCAGGACTTGACCCGGGGCATCAGCGGCTTGCGGGTCTCCTCCAGCTCGTGGCGGGGGCGGGCGAACAGCGCCTGGCCGCTGTACTCGGCGGCCAGGGCCTCGCGGTCGATCCATTGCTGGCCGCCGTCGGACTCGCTGGGCAGGATCAGCGCGCGGCCGTCCTTGCCCCACTGGTGCAGCACCGCGCTGCGGCCGTTGCGCAGCAACAGCAGCACCGGCAGGTTGAGCGGCGAGATGGCGTGCAGCTCGCGGCGCAGCAGGCGGCTCTGCAACCCGGCCCGTGCCGCTGCGCGGGGCAACAGCTCCGGGGTCAGGCGCTGTTCGGCCAGTGGCAGGCCGGCGGTGAGGCTGCCCCGGCTGGCGGGGCTCTCGTGCAGCCTGCAGAGGATCAGCAGGCCGTCGAGCAGGGGGTCATCGTGGCTCTGCCGCGGGTCGACTGCAGGGCCCGCCAGTTCCATGGTGGTCATCGACAGCTCCGGGTCCGGGTTACTTCAGGTCCGGTAGTCGGGCCTCGCTCTTCACCTCGGTGGCGGCTACGGCTTCGGCCGGGACCACTACTCGCTGGCGCTGCAGCAGGCCGCCCATGGCCGCGAACACGCGGTACATGGCGAACTCCTCGGTGTAGCGGACTTCGACGTAGCGGCGGTTGGCGGTGAACAGCTCGTTGTCGCTGTCCAGCAGGTCCAGCAGGGTGCGCTGGCCAAGGCCGAACTGCTGCTGGTACGCCTCGCGCACGCGCTGGGTGTAGTCGGCGTATTCACGCGCCTTGGGGGTTTGCAGGCGGGCGTTCTCCATGGCGTTCCAGGCCAGGGCGAGGTTCTCGTTGAGGGTGCGCAGGGCGTTGTTGCGGATATCCATCGACTGGTTGATGGAGTGGGCGGCAGCCTGCAGACGGGCCTTGTCGCGCATGCCGTTGAACAGGTTGTAGTTCATCACCACGGCGGCTCGCCAACCCTTCACGTGGCCCTCGTCGCCTTGCACGTCGTTGTCGGCGTTGGTGGCCAGCTCGCCGTCGAAGCGCGGATAGAACGGCGACTTGGCCGACTCGTACTGGCTCTCGGCAGCCTGCACGTCGGCCTGGGCGGATTTCAGGTAGGGGTTGTTCTCCATCATGGTCTGGCGCGCTGCCAGCAGGTCGGCGGGCATCTCGCCGCGGACGCTGGAGGGGGCTTCCAGCTCGTCCGCCGGGCGGCCGACGGCGCTGAAGAAGTTGGCCTCGGCATCGGCCAGGTTCACTTCCTCGGTGTAGAGGTTGTTCTCGGCCAGTGCCAGGCGGGCGGCGGACTGGTCGGAGTCGGCGGTGCTGCCCACGCCGCGCTGGCTGCGCAGGTTGATCTGGTCGCCGACGCGCTGGTGCGACTGCAGGTTGTTGCGGGCCAGGGCCACCATTTCGCGCCGCTTGAGCACTTCCAGGTACACCTCGATGGTGCGCAGCGCCAGGCTCTCGGCGGTGGCCAGGGTGTAGTAGGCGCGGGAGTTCACCACTGATTGGGTGCGGCCCACCTCGTTGGGGGTGTTGAAACCGTCGAACAGCATCTGCCGCAGGCGCAGCTCGGCGTTGCTGTAGTTGAGGGTCTCGGTGTTGTGGTTGCCCTGGGCCCGGGTGCTGGGGTTGTCGGTCATCTGCCGGCCGTATCCGGCGATCAGGTCGACGGTCGGCAGGTAGCCGCCCTTGGCCACCTTCACCTGCTCGTCGGCCACGAGGCGGGCGTTGGAGGCAGCGCGCAGTTCCGGGTGGCTGTCGAGGGTGCTCTGAATCGCATCCGTGAGATTCATCGCCTGGACCGGGGTGCTGGCGAAGGCCAGCAACATGGCGCTCCAGAGTGGGGTAAGTGCTCGCATGAGGGGGCTCCTTGTCCGATGCTTTTTGCTGCTTTCTTCAGGGTCGACGTTTTTTTGGCGAAATTGCCTGTCCAACCGTTTCAGGCTTGTAACATCAGAGCTAAGAACAACTTTTGACGGAGCTAAGAAATTTTTCTCACAAGGGATATGCAGAAAAAATCTTATGCAGGTGCGGCAAACCGGCACATCTTGTTCTCCTGTCAGCCGCGAAATACGGGCCTTTCAGGCATTCGCGGTCTGGTTTCAGGTGGCCAGTTGCGCGATTCGAGCCCTGGGGAGACGCCGGTTTTGCTGGAGCAGTTCGACATGGAAATAAGTGACGTTTTTTTGTCGCGAATTTTTTGACCAAAATATTGTCGCCCCGCCCCACGCATTCCCCCCCCTTTGAGCACCGCTCCTACGCAGCGCTGGCCCTATTCGAGAAGGGTTGTCGGCAGTGGTCGACAGGTGTGCGCTGGAGGAAGGATTCATGGCTACGGTAATCGGTGTCGTCAGGCAGGTCGTAGGCGAGGTGTTCGCGGTAGCAGGCGATGGAACGCGCCGGCCGTTGGTGGAAGGGGACCGGGTCTTCGCCGGCGAGCAACTGGTCACCGGCGCCGAAGGTGCGGTGGCCATCAATCTGGCCAGCGGCGGTGAGCTGACCCTGGGGCGCGACAGCAGCACCACCCTGAGCACGCAGATGCTCAGTACCGGTGGCGATAACGTGGCGCCGGTCGACCCGACCGCCGATGCCCAGCCGCAGCCCCCGAGCCAGCAGGAACTGACCGACGTTGAGCAACTGCAGGCCGCCATCGAGGCCGGCGTGGACCCGACCCTGGCCGCCGAGGCCACCGCAGCCGGTCCGGGCGCGGGCGGTGCCGGTGGCGCGGGCGGTGTGGGCGGCGGCCACTCCTTCGTGCTGCTGTCGGAAACCGGCGGCGCGGTGGACCCGACCATCGGCTTCCCCACCGGGCCCATTGACTTCACCCCGCTGTTCCCCGAGGGCGACATCCCCCCGCTGCCGGACGACTCCACCCCTTCGCTGACCGTTGTGTTCCTGGATGAGGCCGGCAGCGTGGTGACCGGCCCCGGCGAGGTGGATGAAGAGGCCCTCAACGGCGGCGAAGGCGGGGGCGGCAAGGCCGGTAGCAACGCCGGCAGTAGCGCCGAAAGCACTTCTGGCAGCCTGGTGATCACCTCGCCGGACGGCATCGACCGTGTCGAGGTGCTGGACGTCAACGGCAACTGGATCAACGTCACCGGTGGCGGCACCGTGCAGGGCGCTTTCGGCGTGCTGGTGTTCGACGGTGCCGGCAACTGGACCTACACCCTCACCGACAACAGCCTCGACCACGGCAACCCCAACGCCACCGGCGCCGACGATCAGGTGTTCGACAACTTCAGCGTGCGGGTCTTCGACCTGGACGGCGACGTGTCGCCCACCGTGCCGCTGACCGTCGCCATCAACGACGACGGCCCCACGGCCGGGCTGGAGCCGACCCAGGAAGGTGGCTTCGTGACGCTGGACGAGACCGCCGGCCTGCAGCCGGACAGTCAGGACGTGAGCGGCCCGCTGGCGGTGTTCGCCACGGTGGCCAACCCCTCCGGCGACATGCTGGCCTTTGCCCAGGGCAATGGCCCCGTGGTGCTGGGAGCCTTCGACGTGGGCGCCGACGAAGCCGGCACCTCGGCGGTGTTCTCCCTGGCCCTGGGCGAGGGCGGCGGGGAGGGCGGCAGCGGCCTGTTCACCACTGCTGGCAGCCCGGTCACCCTGGCCTTGGAGAGTGGCTTGGTGGTGGGCCGTGACGGCAATGGCAATGCCGTGTTCGCCATTGCCATCGATCCGAACTCCGGCCAGTTGAGCGTGGTGCAGTACGAGTCCCTGCGTCATTCCGACAGCAGCAGCGATGACGAGGGCCTGGACCTGTCCGGCCTGGTGCGCGCGGTGTTCACCGTCACCGACGGCGACGGCGACCAGGCCACCGCCAGCGCCGAGATCGGCAGCGCCATCCGCTTCGAGGACGACGGCCCCACGGCGGTGATCCGACTGACCGAAGGCGGCAGCGTGACCCTCGATGAAAGCGCCGGCTTGCAGAACGGCACGGCCACGCCCGGTGTCCCCGGCGATGCCGGCAACCAGGACAGCAGTGATCCGGCCGTGGCGGCACTGTTCAGCGGCGTGCAAAACGCCGGCAGCGACCTTGCCAGCCCCGGCTATGCCCAAAGCAACGGCCCGGTGGTGGATGTTTCCGGCAGCAGCACCGGCGAGGACGAGGAGGGCGCTACCACGGTGCTGAGCCTGTCCATCGTCGGTGGCGACGGCACCGATTCCGGCCTGACCACCACCGACGGGCGTTCCATCGTCCTCAGCCTGGAAGGCGGGCTGGTGGTGGGCCGCATCGTCGGCGGCAGCCTCGACGGTCAGGCTGCGTTTGCCGTGGCCATCGGCCAGGACGGTACCCTCAACGTCGCCCAGTACGTGTCGCTGTTCCACCCGGACACCAGCAGTGGCGATGACGGCGTCAGCCTTACCGGCAAGATCAACGCCGTGGTCACCGTGACCGACGGCGACGGTGACGTGGCCGTTGACCAGGTGGGCGTCGGCGCTGCCGTGCGCTTCGAGGACGACGCCCCCATCGCCAGCATCCAACGGGTGGAAGGCCGTGGCGTGACCCACGATGAAAGCCCCGAGTTGCAGAACGCCACCACCACCCCGGCCCCGGCCGGTGATGCCGACGACAACGACGTGGCCAGCAAGGAGGTGGCTGCGCTGTTCGACGGGGTGGACAACGTCGGCACCGACCTGCTCGGCTTCGCCCAGAGCGAAGGCCCGCTGGTCAGCACCGCCGGCAGCAGCTTCGGCGAGGACCAGGAGGACGCGACGGTCGAACTCAGCCTGGCCGTCACCGGCGGTGACGGCGTCGACTCGGGCCTGACCACCACCGATGGCCAGGTGATCCGTCTGTACGTGGAGAACGGCCTGGTGGTCGGCCGGGTGGAGGGCCCGCAAGGACCCGGCCAAGCAGCTTTCTCCATCGCCCTGGGGGCCGATGGCACGGTGAGCGTGGCCCAGTACCTGTCCCTCTATCACGCCGACACCGGCAGCGCTGACGATGCGGTTGACCTGGCCGGCCTGGTCAAGGCTGTGGTCACCGTGACCGATGGCGACGGAGACGTGGCCCGGAGTGAAGTGGACATCGGCAGCGCTGTGCGCTTCGAGGACGACGCGCCCAGCGCGGCCATCCGGGCCGTGGAAGGCCGCGTGGTGATCCACGACGAAACTCCCGGCCTGCAGAACACCAGCGCCACACCCGGCGTCCCCGGCGATGCCGCCAACCATGACACCAGCAACCCGGCCGTGGCGGCGCTGTTCGCCAGCGTGATTGATGCCGGCACCAGCCTGGCAGCCGGCTATGCCCAGAGCACCGGCGCGGTGGTGGACACGTCTGCCAGCAACGTTGGCCAGGACCAGGAGGGCGCCACCACGGTGCTCAGCCTGTCGGTGCAGGACAGCGACTCGGGCCTGAAGGCCCTCGACGGCTCGCCCATCCTGCTCAGCGTCGAGAATGGTCTGGTGGTCGGCCGGGTGTCCGGCGGCGCCCTTGACGGGCAAGCCGCGTTCGCCGTGGCCATCGGCCAGGACGGCACCCTCAGCGTGGCCCAGTACCTGCCGCTGCAGCACCTGGACGACAGCAGCGCCGACGACACACTGAGCCTCACCGGCAAGATCAACGCCGTGGTCACCGTGACCGATGGCGACGGCGACGTGTCGGTGGCTTCCACCGGTATCGGCGAGGCCGTGCGCTTCGAGGACGACGGCCCCACCGCCAGCGACGTGCGCGCTGAAACCGTGCTGGACGATGAAGGCCTGGCTGGCGGCATCAACGGCGGCGCTGGCGATGTGCCCGGTGCCAACACCAGCGCCAGCGGCAGCCTCGGCTACGGCGGTGGCGCCGACGGCGTGAAGAGCGTGGAACTCACCGGCCCTGGCAGCCTGGGCGGCGAGAGCGTCACCTCCACCTGGGACGCCGCCAGCAACACCCTGACCATCAGTTCCGCCCGGGGCGCGTTGATGACCGTGGTGCTGACCAACCCGGCCACCGGCGCCTACACGGTCAACCTGCTGCAACCGCTGATGCACCCGCAGGGCGGCACCGAGGACAGCATCACCCTCAACGTCGGCTACAAGGTCACCGACGGTGACGGCGATAGCGCCAACGGCTCCCTCGCCGTGGTGATCAACGACGACTCGCCCAGCGTTCAGGCCAGCGAGCTGGACCTGACCTCCTCGGTGACCTTCCTCGGCACCAACGCCGGCTACGCCAACACCTACGGCTACTACATCAAGGGCGACGACGGCACGCCCCAGGGCGGCAAGATCATCTGGGCCAACGTGCACGACCAGGGTGCAGGCAGTCAGGTCAACCTCAATGGCCTGGACCCGGCCCACACCGGCTTCTTCCTCATTCCCGACGGTGCCGCCAACGGCGGCCTGAGCAATGGCGCGGAGGTCACCTTTCAACTGGTGGGCGGCAAGTGGCAGGCCTTCATCGGCAGCACCCCGCTGGTGGGGGCCGATGGCGCCAACGTGCTGTTCAGTGACGCGGCCCTGAACCCCGGCGGCTCCCACCTGCAGGACACCGGCAGCGCCGGCAATCAGAACTGGGAAGACAAGACCGACACCTCCGACTACGACTACAACGACGTCAGCACCAACGTCACCTGGGGCTCGGCGATCGCCCTGCAGGTAGACGAGTCCAACTTCGCCCAGGACGCCACCGCCAACTTCAGCGGCGTGTTCAACGTGCAACCCGGTGCCGACGGTCTGGGCAGCCAGACCTACAGCCTGAGCGTGCAGAACGCCAGTTCCGGCCTGGTGGACACCGCCACCGGCGAGGCGGTGCTGCTGAGCCTCAACGGCTCGGTGATCGAAGGCCGCACTGCCGGCACCGGTGAGCTGGTCTTCACCCTCAGCGTGAACGCGGCCGGCACCGTCACCCTCGACCAGCAGCGCGCCGTGGTGCACCCCACCAGCGACGCCGACGAGGCCAAGTACCTGGGCGCCGGGCGTGTCAGCCTGACCCTCACCGTGGTGGACAAGGACGGCGACAGCGCCAGCGGCGCGGTGGACATCGGCAAGCTCATCAGCTTCAAGGACGACGGCCCGAGCATCAGCGCCGGCCAGGCCGGCGTCGCCAGCCTGGAGGTGGACGAAACCAGCCTCGGCATTGACGCCACCACCGACTTCAGCAGTGCCTTCACCAGCAGCTACGGCGCCGACGGTGCCGGCAGCATTGCCTACAGCCTGGCGCTCAGTGCCAACGGTGCCTCCAGCGGCCTGAAGGACAGTGCCAGCGGCACTGATATCAAGCTCTATCTGGAGGGCGGGCAGGTGGTCGGGCGCGTGGGCGGCAGCGGCGGCGCCGTGGCCTTCACCCTGACCGTGGACAGCGAAGGCAAGGTCACCCTCGACCAGCGCATCGCTATCCAGCACAGTCCGGATGCCGGGCCGGATCAGGCCACCGGCCTTGCGGCGGCGGATCTGGTGAAACTGGTGGCCACGATCACCGACAAGGATGGCGACAGCAGCAGTGCCAGCCTCAACCTGGGCAGCGCCATCAGCTTCAAGGACGATGCCCCCGGCATTCTCGCGGTCTCCATCCCGGCGGACATCCTCCAGGTGGACGAGACCAACCTGGGCGGTGATGCCACCACGGACTTCAGTGGCGCCTTCCTTGGCAGCTATGGCGCCGACGGCTCCGGCTCCATCACCTACAACCTGGCCGTCAGCGCCGAGGGCGCCAGCAGCGGGCTGAAGGACACCGCCACGGGCACTGACATCAGGGTCTACCTGGAAGGTGGCCAGGTGATCGGCCGTGTGGGCGGGCCCTCGGGCGCCATCGCCTTCACCGTCAGCGTCGACGGCACCGGCAAGGTGACCCTCGACCAGCGCATCGCCCTGCAACACAGCCCGGACAATGGGCCGGATCAGGAGGTGAGCCTGGGCAGTGCCGACCTGGTGAAACTGGTGGCGACCCTCACCGACAAGGACGGTGACAGCAGCAGCGCCACCCTCAACCTGGGCGACGCCATCAGCTTCAAGGACGATGCCCCCGGCATCCGCACCGTGGAAATTCCCTCGGACATCCTCCAGGTGGACGAGACCAACCTGGGCGATGATGCCACCGCTGATTTCAGTGGCGCCTTCATCCGCAATGACGGCGCCGATGGCCCCGGTACCACCACCTATGCCCTGCAGGTCAGTGCCGACGGTGCGTCCAGCGGGCTGAAGGACAGCGCCACCGGCACTGACATCAAGGTCTACCTGGAAAGCGGCCAGGTGATCGGCCGGGTGGGCGGGCCCTCGGGTGCCATCGCCTTCACCGTCAGCGTCGACGGTAGCGGTAAGGTGACCCTCGACCAGCGCATCGCCCTGCAACACAGCCCGGACAATGGGCCGGATCAGGAGGTGAGCCTGGGCAGTGCCGACCTGGTGAAACTGGTGGCGACCCTCACCGACAAGGACGGTGACAGCAGCAGCGCCAGCCTCAACCTCGGCAACGCCATCAGCTTCAAGGACGACGCGCCGAGCATCAGCGCCGGCCAGGCTGGCGTCGCCAGCCTGGAGGTGGACGAATCCAGCCTCGGCACCGACGCCACCACCGACTTCAGTGGTGCTTTCACCGGCTCCTACGGGGCTGATGGCTCGGGCAGCGTCAGCTACAACCTGGCGGTGAGCGCCGAAGGCGCCAGTAGCGGGCTGAAGGACAGTGCCAGCGGCACTGACATCAAGCTCTATCTGGAGGGCGGGCAGGTAGTTGGTCGTGTGGGCGGTAGCGGCGGGGCAGTGGCTTTCACCCTGACCGTGGACAGCGAAGGCAAGGTGACCCTCGACCAGAAACTGGCCATCCAGCACAGCCCGGATGCCGGGCCGGATCAGGCCGCCGGCCTGTCGGCGGCGGATCTGGTGAAACTGGTGGCGACCCTCACCGACAAGGATGGCGACAGCAGCAGTGCCAGCCTCAACCTGGGCAACGCCATCAGTTTCAAGGACGATGCGCCCGGCATTCTCGCGGTCTCCATCCCGGCGGACATCCTCCAGGTGGACGAGACCAACCTGGGCGGCGATGCCACCACGGACTTCAGTGGTGCCTTCATCCGCAATTACGGCGCCGACGGCGCCGGCACCACCACCTACGCCTTGCAGGTCAGCGGCGAGGGGGCCTCCAGCGGGCTGAAGGACATTGCCACCGGCACTGACATCAAGGTCTATCTGGAAGGTGGCGAAGTGGTCGGCCGTGTGGGCGGCCCCTCGGGGGCCATCGCCTTCACCGTCAGCGTCGACGGCACCGGCAAGGTGACCCTCGACCAGCGCATCGCCCTGCAACACAGCCCGGACAATGGGCCGGATCAGGAGGTGAGCCTGGGCAGTGCCGACCTGGTGAAACTGGTGGCGACCCTCACCGACAAGGACGGTGACAGCAGCAGCGCCACCCTCAACCTGGGCAACGCCATCAGCTTCAAGGACGACGCGCCGAGCATCAGCGCCGGCCAGGCCGGCGTCGCCAGCCTGGAGGTGGACGAATCCAGCCTCGGCACCGACGCCACCACCGACTTCAGTGGTGCTTTCACCGGCTCCTACGGGGCTGATGGCTCGGGCAGCGTCAGCTACAACCTGGCTGTGAGCGCCGAAGGCGCCAGCAGTGGCTTGAAGGACAGCGCCAGCGGCACTGACATCAAGCTCTATCTGGAGGGCGGGCAGGTGGTCGGCCGTGTGGGCGGTAGCGGCGGGGCAGTGGCTTTCACCCTGACCGTGGACAGCGAAGGCAAGGTCACCCTCGACCAGCGCATCGCCATCCAGCACAGCCCGGATGCCGGGCCGGATCAGGCCGCCGGCCTGTCGGCGGCGGATCTGGTGAAACTGGTGGCGACCCTCACCGACAAGGACGGTGACAGCAGCAGCGCCAGCCTCAACCTGGGCAATGCCATCAGCTTCAAGGATGACGCGCCCACCGCCGGCAACATCGACGTGAAGCTGGACGACGACACCCTGGCCAACGGCAACCCCGGCGGCGTGGGCGACGACGTGAATGCGCAGAACACCAGCGGCACGGTGGCCCACAGCTTCGGCGCCGACGGCGCGGGCTCGATCACCTGGGTCACCAGCGGGGCGCCCAGCGGTTTCACCTACGAGACCTCGGGCAGCAACCTGCTGGTCAAGCAGGGCGCCACTACGGTGCTGACCGTGACCCTCAACAGCACCAGCGGCGCCTACCAGGTGGTGCAGAACGCACCCATCCGCCACCCGGACGGGCAGGACGAGAACAACGTCCAGTTCCAGTTGACCTACAAGGTCACTGACAAGGACGGCGACAGCGCCAACGGCACCCTGAGCCTGAGTGTGGACGACGACACCCCGGTGGCGCGCAACGACGTGGCCACGGTGGCCGAGTCCAACGCGCCGGACATCAATATGGTGTTCGTGCTGGATTTCAGCGGCAGCCTCGACAACACCGAGCTGAACCAGATGCTGGATGCCGTGAAGGCAGCGGCCCAGTCGCTGTTCCAGGGCACCCCGGGTGATGTGCAGATGCAGGTGGTGGCCTTCTCCTCCACCGCCCAGGCCTATGCACCGGTCACTTCCTATGCGGCCTTCGAGTCGCTGGTCAACTCGCTCAACCCGCTGGATGGCGGCACCCGGCCGTTCGACGGGGGCACCGACTTCACCGATGCCATCAAGGCCACCATCGCCAACTACGTGCCCCAGCCGGGCTGGAGCAACCAGGTGGTGTTCGTCAGCGATGGCAACCCCAACGAGCAGACCGGCACAGGCGGCAATGCCCTGGCTGATGCCACGGCCACGGCCTGGGCGCAGTTCATCGCCAACAATGGCCTCAACGTCACCACCGTGGGCGTGGGTAACGGCATCGATGACGGCAAGCTGCAGAATGTCGATCTCGACGGCAGCGGCACGCCGATCCGCGTCGGCACCTTCGACCAACTGGTGGATGCGCTGCTGACCGGCGTCAGCTCCGGCCAGGTGGGCGGCAACGTGCTCAAGGGCTCCGATGGCGTGGCCGGCACCGCCGACGACGACAGCTTCGGCGCTGACGGCAAGGGCGGTATCACCTCGGTGACCGTGAGCGGCGTGACCTACACCTGGGACGGCAGCGATGCCACCGCCCAGCTATCGGTGAACACGGCGCTGGGCGGCAAGCTGCAGTTCAACTTCAAAACCGGCGACTGGAACTACACCGCGCCTTCCGGGGTGAGCGGCAATGTCTCGGAAGTGGTGGGCTACAGCATCAGCGATGCCGACAAGGATGGCGCCAACGGCCAACTGACCATCAATGTGACGGCCACCAACGCTGTTCCGGTGGCGGTGAACGACACCTTCACCACTGCCGAGGACAGCCCGCTGACCCTCACTGCCGAGGGCCTGTTCGGCAGCGATGGCACCGGGCCGATGAACGACCGCGACAGCGACTCCGGCAGCTTCACCGCCATCAAGGTGACCCAGTTGGCGAGCAACGGTGTGCTCACCCTCAACGGCGTGGCGGTGACCCTGAACCAGGTGATCTCGCTGGCCGACATCAACGCCAACAAGCTGGTGTTCGTGCCCGATGGCAACGAGAACGGCGCGCCCTACGCCACCTTCAAGTACCAGGTGAGCGACGGTGCCACCTTCAGCAACGCGGCCACGGTGACCATCAACGTGACAGCGGTGAACGATGCGCCGGTGGCGGTCAACGACACCTTCAGCACCACTGAAGATAACGCCGTGACCATCACCACCAGCGGGCTGTTCGGCAGCGATGGCACCGGGCCGATCAACGACAGCGACAGCGATTCCGGCAGCTTTGCGAACATCAAGGTGACCCAGTTGGCCACCGATGGCGTGCTGAAGCTCGACGGCGTGGCGGTGACTCTGAACCAGGTGATCAGCCTCGCCGACATCGCTGCCGGCAAGCTGGTGTTCGTGCCCGATGGCAACGAGAACGGTGCGCCCTATGCCACCTTCCAGTACCAGGTGAGCGACGGCAGCCTGTACAGCAACAGCGCCACTGTGACTATCAACGTCGCGGCGGTGAACGATGCACCGGTGCTGGATCTGGATGCCAACGACAGCAGCGGTGCCAGTGGGGCCGATTACCGCACCAGCTTCACCGAAGGCCAGCCGGCGGTGGCCATTGCCGACCTGGACAGCCAGATCACCGACGTCGACGGCAGCACCATCGCCTCGGCCAAGGTGGTGCTGACCAACGCCCAGGCTGGCGATGTGCTCAGCGCCACCGGGATGCCGGCCGGTATCACGGCGGTGGTGGACACCAGCGTGGCCGGCAAGATCACCGTCACCCTCACCGGTGTGGCCAGCCAGGCCACCTACGAGACGGCGTTGGAGGCGATCCGCTTCTCCAACACCAGCAACACGCCGAGCACCACCCCCCGTGACGTGACGGTGACGGTGAACGACGGGGTGACCAACTCCAATACCGCCCACACCACCATCAACGTGGTGGCCGTGGACAGCGGGCCGGATGCGAAGGACGACGTGGCCAGCGTGGTGGAAGGGCACGGCCGGGACTTCAACCTGGTCTTCGTGCTGGACTTCAGCGGCAGCATCGACAACACCGAGCTGAACCAGATGCTCAGTGCGGTGCGCCAGGCGGGTGCCGAGCTGTTCGATGGCACCAGCGGGCATGTGCAGTTGCAGATCGTGGCCTTCTCCTCGACGGCCACCTCTTATGCGCCTGTCACCAGTGTGGAGGCGTTCTCGGCGCTGATTGCCAGCCTCAACCCGGCCGAGGGCGGCACCCGGCCGTTCGCTGACGGCACCGACTTCACGGCGGGCATCCAGGAAACCATGGGCGCGTACCAGCCGATTGCCGGCTGGAGCAACCAGGTGGTGTTCATCAGTGACGGCAACCCCAACGAGCAGACCGGCAGCGGCGGAAATTCGCTGGCCGATGCCACATCGACGGCCTGGAACAGTTTCGTCGACAACAACGGCATCAACGTCACCACGGTGGGCATCGGCAACGGCATCAACACGGCGCGTCTGCAGGACGTCGACCTCGACGGCCAGGGCTCGCCGCTGAGTGTCTCCGGCTTCGGCCAACTGGTGGATGCGCTGCTGGGGCAGGTGGTTGGCGGCGATGTGACCGGCAACGTGCTCAAGGGCTCCGATGGCGTGGCCGGCACTGCCGACGACGACAGCTACGGGCCGGATGGCGCGGGCTACATCAAGTCCATCACCATCGGCAGCATCACCTACACCTGGAACGGCGGCAGCACCATCACCCCGAGCAGTGGTTCGCCCATCAGCGGCAACCAGCTCACCGGGATCGACACGCCGCTGCACGGCAAGCTGACCTTCAACTTCGCCACCGGGGCCTGGAGCTACGTGGCGCCGGAAGGGCTCACCGCCAACGCCACCGAGCAGTTCAGCTACACCCTGGTGGACAGCGACGGCACGACGGACAGCGCCAACCTGACCCTCAATGTGATCGATGCCAACAGCCCGCCGGCCGGTGCCGACGCCACCCTGAGCCTGCTGGAGGACACCAGCCATGTGCTGACGGCGGCCAACTTCGGCTTCTCCGACAGCGAGGGCAACAGCCTGGCGGCGGTGAAGATCACCACGCTGCCCGCGGCCGGCACGCTGCTGCTCAACGGCAGCGCCATCAGCGCCGGGACCTTCGTCTCGGCCGCCGATCTGGCAGCCGGCAAGCTGGTGTTCAGCCCGGCGGCCAACGCCAATGGCAACGGTTACGCGTCGTTCACCTTCCAGGTGCAGGACAACGGTGGGACGGCCAATGGCGGGGTCGACCTCGACCCGAACCCGAACACCATCACGTTCAACGTCACCCCGGTGAACGATGCGCCGACCGCTGACATCAGCCGGCTCACCTACAGCACCGGCGAGAAGAGCAGCCTGACGCTCAGCGGCACTGGCATGAGCGTGGGCGATGTGGATGGCGGCAGCGACCTGCGCACCGTGACGCTGGCGGTGACCCAGGGTGTACTGAACGTCTCGGCGGGCAACAGCGGGGTCAGCAGCATCACTGGCAACGGCACGTCGCAGGTGACTTTCCGCGGCACCCTGACCCAACTGAACAACCTGCTGGGGGGGACCGACACCGGGTCGGGGGCGGCGGGGAGCATCTCCTTCCTGGCCAGCACCAACACGGCGGCTGCGGTGGCGCTGATGCTGATGATCGACGACGCCGGCGCCATTGGAGGCGGTGCACTGAGGGCAGTCGACAGGGCCACCATCAACGTCACCCCGGTGAATGACGCTCCGACCCTCACCGGGGATTCGCTGATCACCAACGTGGCTGCAGGGGTAACGGTGCCCGTGCCGGAATGGGCCTTGCTGTACAACGACACCGATCCGGACACCAGCACGCTGCACATCAGCACTGTGGGCAGTGTCAGCGGCATGACGGCGAGCCTGGCAGGAGGAGTGGTGAGCGTCACCGACAGCGGCGCGGCGGGGGGCTCTTTCAGCTACAGCGCCGAGTCGGTGGCCACCTCGGTCAGTCTGAGCCGTGACACCGACGGGGTGCTCGACGGCAACAACAGCGCCAACCTGCTGGTGGACGGCCTGGCGGGCGGGCACACCCTCAACGGCAATGGTGGCAACGATGTGCTGCTGGGCAATGACGGTAACGACACCCTCAATGGCGGCTCCGGAAATGACCTGCTGGTGGGCGGTTCCGGTGATGACTACCTGGATGGCGGCAGCGGCACCGACACCGCCGGCTACCAGGATGCCAGCGTCGGGGTCAACGTCAGCCTCGGCATCAGCGGCCAGCAGAACACCGGCGGGGCAGGGCTGGACACCCTGGTGGGCATGGAGAACCTGACGGGCTCGAACTACAACGACACCCTCACCGGCAACAGCGGGGCCAACGTGCTCAGCGGGCTGGCCGGCAACGATACGCTGATCGGCGCGGGTGGCAATGACACCCTCACCGGTGGCGACGGCGCCGACACCTTCAAGTGGCTGCTGGGCAATACCGGTACCACCCACATCACCGACTTCACCCAGGGTGTGGATGCGCTGGACCTGTCACAACTGCTCTCCGGGGAACAGGCCAATGTGGGCAGCCTGAGCCAGTACCTGACCTTCAGCTTCGGCACCAACACCACCATCACGGTGGACAGCAACGGTCCCGGCAGTGGCACGGGCGGGCCGACCATCGTGCTCGATGGCATCAACCTGCAGGCAGCCTACGGCGCAGCCGACGCGGCGGGGGTGATCAGCGGGATGCTGGGTGACGGCACGCTGAAGACCGATACGGTCTGACGTGGGGCAGGGCCCGCCTCCCTCCGGGGCGGGCTTTTTCATGGGACCTTTGCCCCTATCAGCCTGCCGCTTTCCGTTGAGAAAGGGAGTCGTTCCCCGAAGCGCACACTGGACTCTTTTGGGGGCCGTGAAAGTGGGGCAGGGACACTGCCCCTTCAGGAGGCCGAGCGGAATCGTCGTGAAACGCAGCGAAGCGGAGTAACAGCCGAAGGCTGGCCCGAAGGGCGAGCGAAGCGAGTCAAGGGGGTGAGCGACATGGATGTCGCGAGAGCGCTGTCGGGCCAAGGATGGCCCGTCGAGTGGGCGGCACCCCGCCGTACCCCTGGAGCGACGATGTAGCGAGGGAACCCGACGCAGTCGGGTGGGGACGCCTAGTTCGTATGCAGGGGCAAGTTTTTTGGTTCCTTTTCACCGGGCTGGCGATCCAGCGATTGGAAAAGGGACTCGCCCGGGAGGGCGAAACGAAAAATACCCGCAGAACTCGGTAATCAGCTTGGCCCTGAACACATCAGTGATTCGGTATTGGATGCCCCTGCAACGTCCGAGGTCGCAATGCCGCATGGCGGCGGATATCACTTCCATGACCTGAGGGTGAAGTCGATGGTCTACGTACAACGAGACGAACGGGGCCGGGTGCTGCGGGTGGAGCACGAGGCCTTCCCGGGGATGACCCACCGGTTGCCGGAAGCCGACCCGGAGGTGCGCAGTTGGCTGGCGAGCCGCTCGCTGCACGAGCACCTGCTGTCACTGCAGCATTCGGACCTGGAGCTTGTGCGGGTCATCGAGGACCTGGTGAACGTGCTGGTGGACCGTGGGGTGATGCGTTTCACCGATCTGCCCGAGGCCGCGCGCAACAAGCTGCAGCACCGGGCCAGTACCCGGGCGCAGGTGGAGGGGCTGTCGGGGCTGGTGCCGGATGATGGGGCGTTGCCGTATTGAGGGCAGCGGTCTATTCCTGCCGCTGCTCCCCGCTGAAGCGCAGGGTGGCCCGGCAGCGCCGGCAGAAGTAGCGGCGTCCTCTGCCGACCAGGGCGTGGCGCTGGGGCGAGAAGGGGAATTCGCCGTCGGGGCAGGCGCACAGGTAGATGAAGCGGTTCACCGTGCGGCGCTGCACGTCGTAGCTGTGGCAGCGGTTGGGCGGCAGTTCGTAGACGCCACGCATGATCAGTTGCCATTCCTCGCCATGGGGCTGGATGCGCGGGCCGAACAATTGATGGGCGACCAGATGGGCGACTTCGTGGGCGACGGTCTGGCGCAGGAAGTCTTCGCGGTTCTCCCGGTACAGCTGCAGGTTGAAGCGCAGGCGGTTTTCGGTCAGGTGGGCAACACCGGCCTTCTGGCCGCGCAGCTTGAAGCTGACCTCGGGGCGGGGGAACGGGCGTTGGAAGAAGGCTTCTGCCTGCTGGTAGCAGGCTTCGACGCGGGCGTGTAACTGCTCGGGCATAAGGGGCACTCCAGAGTGCGGCGATTATGCCCAAAGCGGTGGACGCCTGCTGCGTTCTCCTGCCGAGTGGCGGGTGTGCCGGGAGGCGAAAACAGAAGGGCCACCTTGCGGTGGCCCTGGTCGGAGTGGACGGGTCAGCGAATGTAGACCGGGCCGACGCCCATGCCCCAGAAGATGACAGAGGCAGCAATCATGGCCACCAGCACCACCAGGCCTACCGCCAGCACGGAGCTGGAGAAGAGGAAGCCTTCGTCCTTGGGGATGTTCATGAAGGTCGGTATGCCCACGTACAGCAGGTACACCGTGTAGCAGATGGCAGCAGTGCCGATGACCATGCCCAGCCACAGGTGCGGGTAGAGCGCGGCCAGGCCACCGATGAACAACGGGGTGGCGGTGTAGGCGGCGAACACGATGCACTCGGTGAGGGTGGGCGAGGCGTCGTAGGTGCGCGCCATCCAGTGGATGAAGGCGCCCATGACGGCGACGCCGACGAGCATGGCCAGGTAGGACAGCACCGTCATCTGCAGGGCGCTGGCGGGTGTGAGCAGTACAGGATCGCCGTCGCCGATCGCCCAGCCGACCTGGGTGGTGCCGATGTAGGCGGAGACTGCAGGGATGGCGGCGAGGATCAGGATGTGGGTGAGGTACATGTGACTGATGCTTTCTTCTTCGCCACGAATGTCCTGCCATTCCTGATCGGGATGGGTGAAGAGCCCCCAGACGTGATGGATCATGCTGAACACCTCCTCTCTTTTTATGAGACCGCCCCCTGTTCGGGGCGCGGGGTGCGGGCCTGCCAGTGGGCTGGGCCTGCGACCTTGTGTCGCAGTATAGGGCAGGCTGGAGGCCCCGCTGCTCGGGGCTTTAGAGCAAATCGCGCTTAACCCTCAGTGGTAATAGCGTTGCAATATTTCCATCGCTTTGTTGATCGACTGCAGGCGGCTGGTGCTGCCACCCCGGTCGGGGTGGTGCAGGCTGACCAGTTGCCGGTAGCGGCGGCGGATCACGGCGAGGTCCAGCGGGGCTTCGGTGTCCAGCTCGAACAGCTCCAGGGCGGCGCGCTTCTCTTCGCCGCCCTGCATGCGCGTCCAGAAGCTGGCCAGCAGGCGGTCGACGTCGCGTTTGGTGGTGTCGCGCAACTGGTTCATGTCCAGGTAGTAGGCGCGCAGCGGGTCGGACGCCTCCAGGGCGGCTTCGCCGGCCTGGTAGGGCAGCAGCTGGATGTGCAGGGCGCCTATGGCCAGCCAGCCGCTGCGTTCGGCCAGCAGGCGGTCGCGCAGGCGGTAGAGGGCGTTGAACAGCAGGAAGTGGGTGCGGAACAGCACCAGGTGGTCGTTCAGGCCGAGCTGGGGGATGTGGGTGCTGTGGCCGGCCTTGAGCCGCTTGATCAGCTCGAATTCGCCGAGGCCTTCGGGGGCGGCACGCAGCAGGTCGAGCACCTGGTCGGCGAGGTCCTGGGTGGGGTCGAGGTCGTGATTCATCGGGCGAGCCTAGCAGGTTGCACTGCACTCGGAATGCGATGGGGGCCGCAAGTGGTCGCCCGGGCTCTGGAGGGGCTGGGGCGGCGCGTGCTTTGTGCGTAAAATGGCCAGCTTTTCGCATCGCACCCGGACTCCAGAGCACCATGGGCACCCTTTCGGTCAACCAGAACAAGCTGCAGAAACGCATCCGCCGCCAGGCCGGCGAGGCCATCGCCGACTTCAACATGATCGAGGACGGCGACAAGGTGATGGTCTGCCTGTCCGGCGGCAAGGACAGCTACACCATGCTGGACGTGCTGCTGTACCTGCAGAAGGTCGCGCCGATCAAGTTCGAGATCGTCGCCGTGAACATGGACCAGAAGCAGCCGGGCTTTCCCGAGCACGTGCTGCCGCAGTACCTGGAGTCCATCGGCGTGCCGTACCACATCATCGAGAAGGACACCTACTCGGTGGTGAAGGAGAAGATCCCGGAGGGCAAGACCACCTGCTCGCTGTGCTCGCGCCTGCGCCGGGGCACTCTTTATACGTACGCCGATGAGATCGGGGCGACCAAGATGGCGCTGGGGCACCACCGCGACGACATCCTGGAGACCTTCTTCCTCAACATGTTCTATGGCGGCACGCTGAAGGCGATGCCGCCGAAGCTGCTGGCCGACGACGGGCGCAACGTGGTGATCCGCCCGCTGGCCTACTGCAACGAGGCGGACATCGAGGCCTACTCGCGGCTGAAGGCGTTCCCGATCATCCCGTGCAACCTGTGCGGCTCCCAGGAGAACCTGCAGCGCCAGGTGGTGAAGGAGATGCTCAACGAGTGGGAGCGCAAGTCGCCGGGGCGTACCGAGATCATGTTCCGCGCCCTGCAGAACGTGGTGCCGTCGCAACTGGCGGACCGCAACCTGTTCGATTTCGTCAACCTGCGCATCGACGAGACCGCCACGCCCCGTACCCTCGACCTGGTGAACCTCTGAGCGGAGCGCCTGCATGCGTGACTATCGCTGGCTGCACGCGTACTGCCTGAACCGCTTCGGCTCGGCCGAAGCGCTGGAGGCGCGCCTGCCGCAGCCCCGCTCCGACGCGGAGCTGCGCTCGATCCCCGATGACCGCTACCTGTCGCTGCTGGCTCTGCGGGTGTTCCGTGCCGGGCTCAAGCACAGCCTGGTGGATGCCAAGTGGCCAGCCTTCGAAGAGGTGTTCTTCGGCTTCGATCCGCAGAAGGTGGTGCTGATGAGCGCCGAGCACCTGGAGCGGTTGATGCAGGACACCCGGCTGATCCGCCACCTGGGCAAGCTCAAGAGCGTGCCGCGCAATGCCCAGTTCGTGCTGGACGTGGTGCGGGAGAAGGGCAGCTTCGGGGCGCTGATCGCCGACTGGCCGGTGACCGATGTGGTCGGCCTGTGGAAGTACCTGGCCAAGCACGGCAATCAGCTCGGCGGGTTGTCGGCGCCGCGCTTCCTGCGGATGGCCGGCAAGGACACCTTCATCCCCACCGACGACATGGTGGCGGCGCTGAAGGCCCAGGGTGTGATCGACAAGGCCCCCACCAGCCAGAAAGACCTGGCCCTGGTGCAGGCAGCGTTCAACCGCTGGCACGAGGAAAGCGGCCGACCGCTGTGCCAGCTCTCGGTGATGCTGGCGCATACCGTCAACCATTGATCGAGGCCGCAAGGCCAGGGAGTGCAGCCGATGGACCTGAGCAGCCGAATCCGCCGCGTCGCCGAGGCTCTGTCGCGGGCCGAGCGCATCCTGGTGATCACGGGGGCGGGCCTTTCGGCCGACTCCGGCCTGCCGACCTACCGCGGGCTGGGCGGGCTCTACAACGGCGTGACGGAGGAGGGCATTCCGATCGAGGAGGCCATCTCCGGGCCGATGCTGCAGCGCGACCCGGCGCTGTGCTGGAAGTACCTCGCCCTGCTGGGGCGCGCCTGCCTGGCGGCCCGCCCCAATGGAGGGCACCGGGCCATCGCCCGCTTGCAGGCGCTCAAGCCCCAATGCTGGGTGCTGACCCAGAACATCGATGGTTATCACCGCCAGGCGGGGTCACCGGCGGAGCGGCTGATCGAGATCCATGGGGAGATGGCGCCGCTGTTCTGCCAGTCCTGCGGCCGGGAGAGTGACCATGTGTCGCAGTACCTGGAACGGGAATTGCCTCCCCGTTGCGACGGGTGCGGTGGTATCCTCCGCCCCCCTGTCGTTCTGTTCGGCGAAATGCTGCCGGAACAGGCGGTCGACACCCTCTACGCGCAACTGCGCCAGGGCTTCGATGCGGTGCTTGCAGTCGGCACCACGGCTGGCTTTCCGTACATTTCCGAGCCCGTCCTGCGCACTCGCCAGCAAGGCGGCTTCACGGCGGAGATCAACCCCGCCGTCACCGATCTCTCCCCCGTTGTGCAGGTGCATCTCAAGGGTCGCGCATTAGATGTCCTTGAAGAACTCCTGAGTCACATTTCGATCGATTAAATTTGCAAATCAGATTGATAGAGGGCATAGTCGCGCCTTCTTCAAAAATCGACACGGTCGTGCCCATGCTCAAGCGCTTCGCACCCCTCGTGCCCCTCGCATTCGCTGTATTGCTGACCGCCTGCGCCGGTGTTTCGCCCAAGCCGCAATCGGTCGCCATCCAGGAGCCCCAGGTCGAAGAACCGACCGCCCAGGAACTGGCAGATTTCACTGACGATGAGCCCTACGAGCTGCCGTCGCTGGCCGATGGCCTGCTGGAACGTGGCTTCGAACTGATCGGTACGCCCTACCGTTTCGGTGGCCGCTCCGAGAAGACCGGTTTCGATTGCAGCGGCTTCGTCGGCTTCCTGTTCAAGGAAGAGGCGGGCATTCAACTGCCGCGCTCCACCCGCGAAATGATCAACCTCGACGCCCCGCTGGTTTCCCGCAACGAGCTGAAGCCTGGCGATATCGTCTTCTTCAACAACCGTGGCCGTGGCCGCGTCAGCCATACCGGCATCTACATCGGCGACGACCAGTTCATCCATTCCTCCAGTCACCGCAGCGGCGGTGTGCGTGTGGACAGCCTGGATGATCGCTACTGGAGCGCCAGCTACATGGAAGCCAAGCGCGTACTCGCCCAGGCTTCTCCGCAGCCGACCCACCCGCTGCACCGCTGATCGATCTGCTTCACCCTGACGGCCCGGACATTGTCCGGGCCGTTTCGTTTGGGGCGTTCTGGTGCCGGTCGTCGCTGGGGTTGCGCTGAACGATGGCTTTTTGCTTGCATTATTTGAACTGGATCAGCACATTAGCGTGCAAACCTCAAGTCAGGACTGACTTGCCATGCGCGCCTTCCTCCGTTTTTCCCTCATCGCCCTGGCTGCCACCCTCGCTGCCTGTTCCGGCCACGCCCCGACTCCCGAGCCCGTCTACACCCCGCCCGTCTTCAGCAATGCCCAGGTTTCGCCCGAAGCCGAGGACGTGCTGTTCCGCGCGCTGGGCCTGGTGGGCACGCCCTACCGCTACGGCGGTAACACCCCCGACAGCGGTTTCGATTGCAGCGGCCTGATCGGTTACGTGTACCGCGATGCCGCTGGCATCCAGCTGCCGCGTTCGACCCGTGAACTGATCGCCATGCGGGCGCCCAACGTGGGGCAGGATGCGTTGCAGAGCGGTGACCTGGTGTTCTTCGCCACCAACGGCGGTGGCCAGGTCAGCCATGCCGGCATCTACGTCGGCGAAGGGCGCTTCGTCCACGCGCCGTCGAGCGGCGGAACGGTGCGCCTGGACAGCCTGTCCAACCGCTACTGGCAGAAGAGTTACCTCAATGCCAAGCGTGTGCTGGCGGAGCCGAGGCTGGCGCGCACTCTCTGACGGCTAACTGCGGTCCCGCCATGACCAACCGAACCTTGACCCTCGACGACGCTCTCCACCGTTACCTCCTCGATGTCAGTCTGCGCGAGTCGCCCCTGCTGGAGCGCCTGCGTGCCGAAACGGCTGCCCTGCCGACGGCCAACTGGCAGATCGCCCCCGAGCAGGGGCAGTTCATGGCGTTGCTGGTGCGGCTCTTGGGCGCGCGGCGTGTTCTCGAGGTCGGCACCTACACCGGCTACAGCGCGCTGGTCATGGCTGAGGCGCTGCCCGAGGGCGGTCTTGTGGTCTGCCTGGACCGGGCGGGGAATTACCACACCATTGCCCGGCGCTACTGGCGCGAGGCCGGTGTCGACGCGCGCATCCAGCTACGCACCGGCGAAGCCCTGACCTGCCTGGAGGCACTCGAACAGGAAGGGGGTGAGGCGTTCGACCTGGTCTTCATCGACGCCGACAAGGCCAACTACCCGCGCTACCTGGAGCACGCCCTGCGCCTGGTGCGCCGCGGCGGGCTGGTGCTGTTCGACAATGTGCTGTGGAGCGGCCGGGTGCTGCAGGCCGAGCCTGACAGTGATGACACCCGTGGCATCCAGGCGCTCAACCGCGCCCTGCGGGACGACCCGCGGGTGGAGATCAGCCTGCTGCCTCTGGGCGACGGCCTGACCCTGTGCCGCAAGCGCTGAGCCATGGCCGAGGTCATCCGCCTGCCGCCCCAGCCCGACGCCTGTGAACTCTGCAGGCGTGCCACGCTGCTGACCCGCCACCACCTCATTCCCAAGGCCCTGCACGACAAGCCCTACGTGCGCAAACGCTTCGACCGCAGCGAGCGCATCACCGCGACCCTCTGGGTCTGCCGGCCCTGCCACAACCAGATTCACCGGCTGTTCACCGAGAAGGAGCTGGCGCTCACCTACAACACCCGCGAGGCACTGATGACCCACGCGGACCTGCGCACCTTCGTCGATTGGCTGGCCACCAAGCCTCCGGGGTTCTCGCCGCGTCACTGACGCCGTTTTTTGGTCTGACCGAAGCGGGCACAATGGCGCTTTTGACCGAGGTGCGCGGAATGCAGCCGATCCCCGCCGAACTGACCCAACGCCTTGCCCGCAGCCAGCGCCTGGTGATCTTCACCGGAGCCGGGGTGTCTGCCGAGAGCGGGATACCTACCTTCCGTGAGGCTCAGACCGGTCTCTGGGCGCGCTACAACCCCGAGCAACTGGCCAGCCCTGATGGCTTCCGCGCGGACCCGCAACGGGTCTGGGACTGGTACGCCTGGCGCCGGGAGCGCTGCCTGGAGGCGCAGCCCAACCCCGCTCACCGGGCCATCGCCGCTCTGCAGTTGCGCCTGCCAGGCACGGTGCTGATCACTCAGAACGTCGATGGCTTGCATGACCGGGCCGGCAGCGCGGAATTGCTGGAGCTGCACGGCAACATCCACCAGTTGCACTGCTTCCGCTGTGGAGCCAAGGGCGGCGAATGGCCGGAGGAGGTGGGGCCTGTGCCGCATTGCGCGTGCGGCGGGCTGTTGCGCCCGTCCGTGGTGTGGTTCGGCGAGAACCTGCCGGCGCCCGTGCTGGCCAGGGCGGCGCAGGCCAGCGAGGCGGCCGACCTGTTCCTCAGCATCGGCACCTCCAGCCTGGTCTACCCGGCAGCGGAGCTGCCCTACCTGGCCCGGCACCAGGGTGCCTACCTGGTGGAGATCAACCCGCAGCCGACGCCGCTCAGCGCCCACGCCGACCTGTGCCTGCACGGCCCGGCGGGCGAGGTGCTGCCGGCCTTGCTGGCGAGCCTCGATCGGCTGGAATAGGGAAGGGCGCACCGCTGCGGCCGATGCCGCAACGGCGCGAGAGGGTCAGGTGTAGTTCTGCGGAGCCAGTTTGCGTTCGACCAGCTCAATGAGGATGTGCACCACCTTGATGTGCAGCTCCTGCACGCGGTCGGCGAAGTCGCCGCCCGGCGCGCAGACGCACACGTCCGCCAGGGCTTCCAGTTGCGAGCCGGGCTTGCCGGTCAGGGCGATGACCTTCACGCCCAGTGCCTTGGCGGCTTCGGCGGCCTTGATCACGTTCGGGCTGCGGCCGCTGGTGCTGAAGGCCAGCAGCACGTCGCCTTCGCGGCCGTGGGACTCGATGTAGCGGGAGAAGATGTGGTCGTAGCCGAAGTCATTGGCGACGCAGCTGATGTGGCTGGCGTCGCTGATGGAGATGGCGGCGATCCCCGGGCGGTTCTTGCGGTAGCGCCCGGTCAGCTCCTCGGCGAAGTGCATGGCGTCGCACATCGAACCGCCGTTGCCGCAGGAGAACGCCTTGCCCTTGTTCTCGAAGCTGGCGACCAGCAGGTCGGCAGCCCGTTCGATGTTGCGCAGGGTCGCTTCGTTGTCGATGAAGGCGTCCAGGGCGCGCCTGGCTTCCTCCAGGCTGTTGCGGATGTGGCTCAGCATGGTGACTCCCTTCAAGGCAGATCGTGGCTGGAGTAGAACGCGGACAGCACCTTCACCAGGTGTGCCAGGTCATGGCTGCCGGCCAGTTCGCGGATGGAGTGCATGGCGAAGGTGGGCAGGCCGATGTCCACGGTGCGCACGCCCAACTGGCTGGCGGTGATCGGGCCGATGGTGGAGCCGCAGCCCATGTCGCTGCGGGTGACGAAGCTCTGCACCGGCACTTCGTTCTCCAGGCACAGGTGGCGGAAGAACCCGGCGGTCTCGCTGTTGGTGGCGTAGCGCTGGTTGCTGTTGATCTTGATCACCGGGCCGGCGTTGAGCTTGGGCCCGTGGTTGCCGTCGTGCTTGTCGGCGTAGTTGGGGTGCACGCCGTGGGCGTTGTCGGCAGAAACCAGCAGCGAGCGCTGGATCACCCGGGCGAAGGTGTCGCCTTCGGGCAGCAGGCGGCGCAGCACCTGCTCCAGGAAGGGGCCGTCGGCGCCGCAGGCGGAGCAGGAGCCCACTTCCTCGTGATCGGTGCAGACCAGCACGCAGCTTTCGTCGCCCTCGGCGGCCAGCAGTGCCTGCAGGCCGGCGTAGCAGGAGAGCAGGTTGTCCAGGCGGGCGCCGGCGATGAAGTCACCGCCCAGGCCGATCACGGCGGCGTCCTGGGTGTCGTAGAAGCTCAGCTCGTAGTCGAGGACGGCGTCGGCGGTGACGCCGTGTTCCAGGGTCAATTGCTCGGCCAGCAGGTCGCGGAATTCGCGGGTCTCGCCGGTGGCCAACTGGGCCAGGATCGGCGGCAGCTCGGTCTGTGGGTTGATCGCCCAGCCCTGGTTGGCCTCGCGGTTGAGGTGGATGGCCAGGTTGGGGATGACGGCGATGGGGGCCTGGAAGTCCACCAACTGGCTTTCCACGCGCCCGGCGGAGCGGTAGGTGACACGGCCGGCGATGGACAGGTCGCGGTCGAACCACGGCGCCAGCAGGGCGCCGCCGTAGACTTCCACGCCCAGTTGCCAGAAGCCCTGGCGGTGCAGTTCGGGATTGGGCTTGATGCGCAGGCACGGGCTGTCGGTGTGGGCACCGACCAGGCGCAGACCGCCTTCGAGGGGGGCGCGCTTGCCGAGGCGTACTGCGATCAGCGAGGAGTCGTTGCGGGTCACGTAGTAGCGACCACCGGCTTCGACACGCCAGGCTTCGCGCTCATCCAGATGCACGTAGCCGGCGGCTTCCAGGCGCTTGGCCAGGCTGCGGGTGGCATGGAAAGGGGTAGGCGAGGCCTTGAGGAAATCGATCAGGCCCTGGTTCAACTCTTCGCGCATAAAACACTCCAGGCGGCAGTGGGCCGGAGTTTATCCCATCGGGCTCGATGATTAGGAGGCGCAGACCAGTGAATTCTCACTAATGCGGCGATAGTGCCGGCCCGGCAACTGCCTGGGCGTACTCAGGGATGCCGGGCGACCACCGAGAACAGGTGCCAGCGCTTGGTGATGCCGCGGGCGGTGGTACTTTCGCGGTCGATCACCTCGAAGTGCAGCATGTCCCAGCCGGCGAACAGGGCGAGCACTTCCTTTTCGCTGAGGATGGTCAAGCCGGGGCCGGCCCAGTCGTCACGCTCGCCGAACAGGTTGCCGCAGAAGATGCCGCCGCCTGCCAGGGCATCGTCGATGCGTTGCCACAGGGCCGGGAAGTCCGCTGGGGGGCAGAAGGGCAGGGCGAAGGCGCTGTTGACGATGTCGGCGGCTGGCAGCTCGCTGTCCTCGAAGCGGGCGCAGTGCGCCTGCAGGCGTGGCAGTTGCTCGGGCGGTACCTGGCTGAGCAGTCGTTCAATGGCTTCGGGCTCGTGGTCGATGGCCACCACCTCCCAGCCACGGCGGAGCATTTCCAGGGTGTCGCGGCCGACCCCGCAGCCGAGGTCGATGCCACGGGTGCCAGGGCGGCCGAGGGCTTCGATGGCCATCAGCAGCGCCGGCCAGGGCGGGGCGCCCTGGGTGGCGTTGTAGTAGGTGGTCTTGGGCAAGGTCACAGCTCCTGTGTCGGCGATGCACTGACAGGGGGCGCTATGGTGCCACGACCGGGTGGGGGACGGAGCCATGCCGGAGCGCAACGCCCTGTAGGCGGTGTCGCTCGGCTCAAAACGGCGCGGGGCACTCGAAGCGCAGGCGTTCGCCGCTCACCGGGTGGGTGAAGGCGAGCATGCTGGCGTGCAGGCACAGGCGTTCGTGGGCGGCCAGGGCTTCGTCGTGGGCGTACAGGCGGTCGCCCAGCAGCGGATGACCGATGGCGAGCATGTGCACACGCAATTGGTGGGAGCGGCCGGTCACCGGGGTCAGTTCGACGCGGCAGTGGTTGCCGCAGCGCTCCAGTACGCGCCAGAAGGTCAGGGCGTGGCGGCCCTGCTTGTGGTCCACCACATGGCGTGGTTTGGTCGGCGGGTCGTAGCGCAGGGGCAGTTCGATGCGCCCGCTGTCCTGCTCCGGCTGGCCCCAGCACAGGGCGGTGTAGGCTTTCTCGGTCTCGCGGTCGTGGAACTGGCGGGACAGCTCGCGGTGGCTGTCCGGGTCGCGGGCCAGCAGGATGATGCCCGAGGTCTCCCAGTCCAGCCGGTGCACGATCAGCGCCTCCGGGTAGCCGTTCTGCTGCAGGCGGGTGATCAGGCAGTCCTTGTTGTCCTCGGCACGGCCGGGGACGGACAGCAGCAGCGTCGGTTTGTTGATGACCAGGAAGGCCGGGTCCTGGTGGAGTATCTGGATCTGCGAGAGGGGCATCTGGGGTACCGGAAATGACGACGGCGGCCGAGGCCGCCGTCCTTGCTCACCCGCCGATCAACGATCGGGGAGGGTGATGTTCAGCTCGAGGATGGAGCAGTTGCCCTGGTCCTCCAGCATGACCTGGACCTGGTCCTGGTCGATGTTGACGTATTTGCGGATCACCTCCACGAGCTCCTTCTGCAGGGCCGGCAGGTAGTCCGGCTGGCTGCGTTGGCCACGCTCGTGGGCCACGATGATCTGAAGTCGTTCTTTAGCGATCGAAGCGCTGCTCTGCTTCTTCCGCTCGCGAAAGAAGTCAAGAATGTTCATTCACGGCCTCCAAAAAGGCGTTGCAGGAATCCTTTCTTCTGCACATCGAGGAAGCGGTGAGGCAGTTCCTTTCCGAGCAGGCGGTCGACGGCATCGCTGTACGCCTGACCGGCGTCGCTCTGATCGTCGAGGATGACCGGAATGCCCTGGTTGGATGCCTTGAGCACCGCCTGGGATTCCGGGATGACGCCCAGCAGGCGGATGGCGAGGATTTCCTCGACGTCCTCCACGCCCAGCATTTCGCCCTTGGTGACGCGTTCGGGGTCGTAACGGGTGAGCAGCAGACGCTCCTTGATCGGCTCCTCGCCCTTCTCGGCGCGGCGGGACTTGCTGGCCAGCAGGCCGAGCATGCGATCGGAGTCGCGTACCGAGGAGACTTCGGGGTTGGTCACCACGATGGCTTCGTCGGCGTAGTACATGGCCAGGTGGGCGCCCTTCTCGATACCGGCGGGGGAGTCGCAGACCACGTATTCGAAGTTCTGTGCCAGCTCTTCGATGACCTTGCCGACGCCTTCGATGGTCAGGGCGTCCTTGTCACGGGTCTGGCTGGCGGCCAGCACGTAGAGGTTGTCGAGGCGCTTGTCCTTGATCAGGGCCTGGGTGAGGGACGCTTCGCCGTTGATGACGTTGACGAAGTCGTACACCACGCGGCGCTCGCAACCCATGATCAGGTCCAGGTTACGCAGGCCGACGTCGAAGTCGACGATGACGGTTTTGTGGCCGCGCAGTGCGAGGCCGGTGCCGATGGCGGCGCTGGTGGTGGTTTTGCCGACGCCACCCTTGCCGGACGTGACAACGAGGATCTTGGCCAAGGTGATTCACCCCAAAGAAGTAGTAATGGCGGGTAGCCTGCAGGCCCGGGATCGGCCGTCCTGGCGCCCGTTCAGGTCCCTTAAAATCGCGGCAGTATCCGTTAAAGGCGGGTGATGTTCAACACATCCCCCGACAGGCTGACCTGCACGGAATGGCCCCATGACGGATCGCGGCGCAGGTCCTCCGCGACCTTGTACTGGCCGGCCACCGAAACCAGTTCGGCGGCCAGTTGCTGGCAGAAGATCCGCGCCTGGGTGTTGCCCTTGATGCCGGCCAGGGCGCGGCCTCGCATCGGGCCGTACACATGGATGTTGCCGTCGGCCAGAAGTTCCGCACCCGGGCTCACCGGGGCGAGCACCACCAGATCGCCACCGGGAGCGTAGACCTGCTGGCCGCCGCGCACCGGCGTGGTCACCAGCTTGGTGGGGCGGACCACCGGCTCCGGCGGCTTCTCGGGGGCCTTCTCTTCCTTTTTCACGGCGCCGGGCTCAACCGGGTCGATGGGGCGCTCGCGGGCGCCGGAGGGCGGCAGCACCGGCAGGTCCAGGGCATTGGCGGCCTCGACGTCCTGCTCGCGGCTGGCACGGATGGCCAGGGTGCGCAGGCCGTGGCGGCGGCAGATCTCCATCAGCGCTGGCAGGTCCAGCTCGCCTTCGCCCTCGGGCAGCTTGTCCAGGGCCATGACCAGCGGCGTGTTCTGGAAGAAGTTGGGGGCCTGGGCGACCTTGTCCGCGAGCTGGCGATCCAGCCGTTCGAGGTCGTTGTGTGCCAGTTCCATCACGGTGATGGCGAGCATGCTGCCCTTGAGTTGGAACACGGGGTCTTGGTCGAGGAGGTCAGCTTGGCTCATGGTCGTTCTGCGGGGTTCGGTGGGCAGGACTTATAGCGATATCGACCCGCCGTCGCAACCCGGATTCCGTGCCGGGGAGGCCGAGCGGCGGGCAATTCTGTAGAATGCCGGCCCTTGTCGATCTGCTTCGGAATCCCGATGGAACGTCCCCGTTTCCGTGCCGCCTTCCTGCACCCGCGTTTCTGGCCGCTGTGGCTGGGCCTTGGGCTGCTCTGGCTGCTCACCCAACTGCCTTATCCGGTGCTGGTGCGCCTCGGGCGTATTCTCGGGGGCTGGATGGGGCGGCTGGCCGGCTCGCGTCGGCGCATTGTCCGGCGCAACCTGGAGCTGTGCTTCCCGGCCATGACGGCGGAGGCTCGCGAGCGCTTGCTGCGGGAGAACTTCGCCTCCACCGGCATCGCCTTCTTCGAGATGGCCATGAGCTGGTGGTGGCCGGCCGCGCGCCTGCGTCGCCTGGCCCACATCGAAGGCCTGGAGCACCTGCAGCAGGCCCAGGCGCAAGGGCAGGGCGTGATCCTCATGGCCCTGCACTTCACCACCCTGGAGATCGGCGCGGCGCTGCTCGGCCAGGTGCACACCATTGACGGCATGTACCGCGAGCACAAGAACCCGCTGTTCGACTACATCCAGCGCCGGGGCCGCGAGCGCCACAACCTGGACGCCACCGCCATCGAGCGCGAGGACGTGCGCGCCATGCTCAAGGTGCTGCGTGCCGGTCGTGCCATCTGGTACGCGCCGGACCAGGACTACGGCGCCAAGCAGAGCCTGTTCGTGCCGCTGTTCGGTATCACCGCCGCCACCGTCACCGCCACCACCAAGTTCGCCCGCCTGGGCCGTGCCAAGGTGCTGCCCTTCACCCAGGAGCGGCTGGCCGATGGCTCGGGCTATCGCCTGGTGGTGCACCCGCCGCTGGCGGACTTCCCTGGTGAGAGCGAAGAGGCCGACTGCATCCGCATCAACCAGTGGATCGAGCAGGAGGTCAGCCGCCTGCCCGAGCAGTACCTGTGGGCGCACCGGCGCTTCAAGAGCCGGCCCGAGGGCGAGCCCAAGCTCTACTAGCGCTGGCCTACACTTGCGAGAAAAACAGCGGACCCCGCCATGACCTCGACCCCCGCCGCCACACCCGTCACAGGCCTGATCCTTTCCGGGGGCGGCGCCCGGGCGGCCTACCAGGTGGGGGTGCTGGCTGCCATCGCCGACCTGCTGCCGAATGCGGCGTGCAACCCCTTCCCGGTGATCGTCGGCACTTCCGCTGGCGCCATCAATGCCGTGGGCCTGGCCTGCGGTGCCCTGCATTTCAGCGAGGCGATCCGTCGCCTGACCGCCGTCTGGCAGGGCTTCGAGACGCACCAGGTGTATCGCAGCGACTGGCCCGGGGTGATGCGCCAGAGCCTGCGCTTCCTCGGCCACAGCCTGCTGGGCATGAACCGCCACTCGCCGGTGGCGCTGCTGGACAACGCCCCGTTGCGCACCCTGCTGGAGCGTGAGCTGGATTTCTCCGGCATCGCTGCGGCCATCCGCATGCGCCAACTGCGAGCCGTGGCGGTGACCGCCTTCGGCTACGAGACCGGCCAGGCCGTGACCTTCTATCAAGGCCGCGCCACCATCGACCCCTGGTTCCGCCACCGCCGTGGCGGTGTGCCGACCCGGCTGAGCGTCGAGCACCTGATGGCCAGCGCCGCGATCCCGCTGATCTTCCCGCCGGTCAAGCTCTATCGCGAGTACTACGGCGACGGTGCGGTGCGCCAGTCGGCGCCCATCAGCCCGGCGTTGCACCTGGGGGCCAGCCGGGTGTTGGTGGTGGGGGTGAGCGGCAATCCCAGGGAGGATGCCCGCGACAACGGCATGGCCCGTCTCGGCACCGGCAACCCGCCGAGCCTTGCGCAGATCGGTGGACACATGCTCAACAGCACCTTCATCGACAACCTGGAAAGCGACATCGAGCTGCTGGAACGCATCAACCAGCTCAGCCGCCTGATCCCCGACGAGGCCCATCGGCGCAGCCTGGGGATGAAGCCGGTGGAGGTGCTGGTGGTGTCGCCCAGTCGGCCGCTGGATGAAATTGCCGCCCGCCATCGACGCGAGCTGCCCCGCGCCATCCGCACCTTCCTACGCGGACCGGGCGCTACCAAGGCCAGTGGCGCCGGCGTGATCAGCTACCTGCTGTTCGAGGCCGGCTACTGCAATGAGCTGATCGAGCTGGGCTACCAGGACGCGATGGCGCAGAAGCTGGAATTGCAGGCATTCCTCGGCCTGGCCGAGGACGCCACGCTGCCCGAACCGGCCTAGCTGGCCGGAGCGTTGCGCAAGAAGCTGGCGACAGGCACTCATGGGAGCCTCCCTGGATAACGGATCGGGCGATGCTAATTCAGCGAATTGGATGGTGGGTGCGTGACTTTGCGTGGTTGCAATCGAAACAGCGGATGAGCAGCCGATGTACTCCCCGCCCGGTTGCCGGGCGGGGCCGACCCCGTCATTCGGCGATCTGCAGCTTGCGCGACTCGGTATAGACGTAGCGGATCTTCTCGTACTCGAACGGCGAGTTGAGCTGGCCGTAGCGGAAGCGGGTGGTGTAGCGCTTGTCGACGATGCGCAGGGCGGTGATTTCCGGGTGGTCGCTGCTCACCTGCGCCACGTTGAGGAAATTGATCTGGTTCTCCGCCGCGAAGTCCACCACCAGGCCGGTAGTGTCACGCAGGTTCGACGGCCCCAGCAGCGGCAGCATCAGGTAGGGGCCGGCGCCGACACCGTAGAAGCCCAGGGTCTGGCCGAAGTCCTCGCTCTGCTTGGGCAGGCCCATCATCGTGGCCGGGTCCCACAGGCCGACTACGCCGACGGTGGTGTTGAGCAGCAGCCGCCCGGTGATCTCCATGGAGCGCTGGCCCTTGAACTGCAGCAGGCTGTTGACCAGGTTGGGCACGTCGCCGAGGTTGCTGAAGAAGTTGCTCACGCCGCTGCGCACGAAGCGCGGCGTGACGTAGGTGTAGCCACGCACCACGGGCAGGAACACCCACTGATCGAAGCGGTAGTTGAAGTGGTAGACGCGGCGGTTCCAGGACTCCAGCGGGTCGTAGACCTCCAGGGCGTCGAAGGTCGAGCGCTCGAACTCGCGCTGGTCCAGGCCGGGGTTGAAGCGGAGCTGGCGCAATGGCTGGGTGAAGCCGTCCGGGTCGGCAACGGGCTCGGCCGGGGGGGCGGCGAATGCCGGCAGGCTGGCCAGCAGCAGGGCGGGCAGGAGTGCGTACTTAGCCACGGAAGAACTCCAGCATGGCGTCGCTGTTGACGCGGTAGTTGAGGTTGCCGCAGTGCCCGCCAAGGGGGTAGACGGTCAGACGGTCGCCGAAGGTGCGACGCAGGAAACCCAGGTCACCGGTGCCGAGGATCACGTCGTCGGCGTTGTGCATCACCGCGATCTTGCTGCTGCCCTTGAGGTAGTCCTCCAGGGCGTAGAGGCTCACCTGGTCGATCAGTTGGGTCAGGCTGCCGCCGTCGAAGCGCGCACGCCAGAAGGGGATCAGTTGTTCGGTGATGTAGCAGTCGAAGTCGCACAGCAGCGCGCCCTTGAAGTAAGGCGTCAGGCTCGTGCTTTCGGTGATGGGCATCTTCACCGGGGTGATCAGCCCGCGACGGTTGATCAGGTCCGAGGTGAAGGCGATGTCCGAGGCGGAGAAGCGGAACGAGGTGCCGATCAGCATCGCCATCTGTTCGTTGGAGAGCTTCTGCTTGGACTGCTGGAAGTCGTAGAGCATCGCGTCGTTGATGTCGATATAGCCGCGTTGCTGGAAATAGCGGGTCAGCTTGCCCAGCACCACTTCATAGAAGTTGGTGTTGGTGTCGATGCCCTTCACCCGGGTCTGCACCAGGCGGTCCAGGTTGGTGATGGAGGTGTAGAGGTTCACCGGCGGGTTGAGCAGCAGCACGCGCTTGAAGTTGAAGCTGCGCCGGGTCTCGTCCAGGTGGCTGACGAAGGCCGCCTCCAGGGCGCCCAAGCTGTAGCCGGTGAGGTAGAAGTCGGTGACCGGCAAGCGTGGGTGCTGCGCGCGCACGGCCTGCATCACCCGGTACAGGTCGTCGGCGTCCTCGGTGGAAAGGCCGGGGGTGGCGAAGCGCGAGGCGGCAGCCATGAAGTCGTAGCTGCTCGGCGAGGACAGTTGCACCACGTGGAAGCCGGCGCCGTAGAACAGCTTTTTCAGGTACTCGACCAGGGTGCTGGAGTAGTGCGCACCGGTGCCGGCGATGATGAACACCAGCGGCGCCGCGTGGTCCTGCTTGGCCAGGCGATAGCCCAGGGTGCGCACCGGCCAGAAGTTGTCCGGCAACTGGAACTCCCGCTCGGGGCGCAGCCTCAGCGAGTAGTCGGCCTGGTCGATGTCCTCGTTGTCCGGCAGCTTGGGGCGCAGCTCGGGCGGCGTGGTGGCGATGGTCGCCTCGAACGGATTGGTCAGCGGGTAGCCGTAGCTGGCCGCGTCGATGTCGGCCGCCCACAGCGGGGCACAGAAAAGCAGGCCGCCAAGCAGGGCGGCGATACGGCGGTTCAGGGCCATGTGGGTCGTTCTCGTGGCTGAAGCGTGGGGGCCGAGTGAAGTACGCAGGCTATGACAAGCGCAACCGCAGCAAAGTGCCGCAGCGAGTGGCAATCTGCCTGCCCTGACCCAGGCTGGCAAGAACCCAGCCGTGGGTGGCTCAGTCCAGGCGCTCGATGCGCTCCAGCCAGACCAGTTCGCAGGCGCCGTTGCCGGTGTCCTCGCGGGTCAGCGAGCTGACCCAGGTGAAGCCGTCGTCGCCGTCCACCCGCACCAGTTGCCCGCTGATGCGGATGCGCTGGCCGGGTGCCACGTCCGCCAGGTCGCGGGCGACCTGCGCCGTGGCCGGAATCATGTGCATGTTGGCGCTGTGAATCTCGATCTCCCGCCGGGGTATGGGGAAGCGCTCGGTGGACCAGCGGTACCAGCGGTTGCCCTGGGTAATGCGGATCTGTGCCAGCACCGCCGGGTCGGCCATCGGCCCCCAGCCCAGGGCCAGGTCGGTGGGGGAGAGGCGGGCACCGGTGTCGAAGCGGTAGTCCTCGCGACCGAGGATGCGCGCCTCCAGTTGGAAGGGCTGCAGCGGGGTGATGCGGTCCTGGCCCACACGCAGTTCCCCGGCGACGATATTGGCCGGTGGTGCGTGCGGGGTGGGGCGGACCATGCTGTAGAGCATCCAGGCCACGCCCAGCGCCGCGCAGAAGTAGACGAAGCGGGACAGGTTCATGGGGCGCAGTGTAGTGGCGAATCAGCGCCTTGGTAGCGAGGCGGGACCCGTCGCCCTGCCCCTCGTCACAATTGTGCGAAGCACCTTGCATAAGGCTTGCGGCGGTTTATCCTTGGCGCCGCTTTTCATCCACCGGAGAGAACCATGTCCCGCCGTTTCCCCTTCATTGCCCTGCTGGTGCTGTTCGCCCTCTGGTTGGCCGGCAGCTACGGGTTGCGCTATGCGCTGATGGAGGATGCCCAGTGGGTCGGGCTCTGCGTGGAAGATGCCCAGCGCTGGGAGTGCCAGTTGCGTGCCGGCCTGGGCCTGCTGATCCACCACCGGGTGATCGCCCTGGGTGCCCTGGCCCTGGCGCTGGTGGCCTTCTTCCTGCCCGGCCGCGCCGGCTGGCGCCTGGGTGTGCTGGGCATGCTGCTGGCCCTGCCGGCCATGGTGCTGTACAGCGCCAGCATCGGCGTGTTCGCCGTGGTGATCGCAGCCCTGCGGCTGGTGCGCCGTCCGCTGGGAACGCCAGCCACGGCCTGATGGCCCATGTCACTGGAAAGGGATGCCGAGGCATCCCTTTTTATTGACGCCGTTCTGTACGCGCTCACGCCGGTTCCGCTATTTTTTCCCGATCAACCAGGGAGAGACGCATGTTCGAATCTGCGGAAATCGGCCATTCCATCGACAAGGACACCTACGAGAAAGGTGTGCTGGAGCTTCGCGAGGCACTGCTGGAGGCGCAGTTCGAGCTGAAGCAGCAGGCACGCTTCCCGGTGGTCATCCTGATCAACGGCATCGAGGGGGCCGGCAAGGGTGAGACGGTCAAGCTGCTCAACGAGTGGATGGACCCGCGCCTGATCCATGTCGAGAGCTTCCTCACCCCCACCGATGAGGAGCTGGCGCGGCCGCCGCAGTGGCGCTTCTGGCGCAAGCTGCCGCCCAAGGGACAGATCGGCATCTTCTTCGGCAACTGGTACAGCCAGATGCTCCACGCCCGGGTGGAGGGCGACATCAAGGATGCCCGCTTCGACCAGGCCATCGACGGTGCCGAACGCTTCGAGCGGATGCTCTGCGACGAGGGCGCGCTGATCTTCAAGTTCTGGTTCCACCTCTCCAAGAAGCAGCTCAAGCAGCGCCTCGCGACCCTGGAAAGCGACCCCCAGCGCAGTTGGCAGCTCAACCCGCTGGACTGGAAGCAGAGCGAGACCTACGAGCGCTTCGTGCGCTTCGGTGAGCGCATGCTGCGTCGCACCAGCCGCGACTACGCGCCCTGGTACGTGATCGAAGGAGTGGACGAGCAATACCGCAGCCTCAGCGTCGGCCGCATCCTGCTGGAGGGCCTGCAGGCAGCGCTCAAGCGCAAGGACCGTCCCCAGCCACAACCCCATGCCGCACCGCTGATCGCCAGCCTGGACAACCGCAGCCTGTTGGACGCCCTTGACCTCGGCCTGTCCCTGGACAAGGGCGAGTACCACGAACAGTTGGCGCTGGAGCAGGCACGCCTGGCCAAGCTGATGTGGGACAAGCGCTTCCGCAGCCATGCTTTGATGGCGGTGTTCGAGGGCAACGACGCCGCCGGCAAGGGCGGGGCGATCCGCCGTGTCACCGGCGCCCTCGACCCGCGCCAGTACCGTACCGTACCCATCGCCGCACCCACCGAGGAGGAGCGCGCGCAGCCCTACCTGTGGCGTTTCTGGCGGCATGTGCCGCCGCGTCGGCAGTTCACCATCTTCGACCGCTCCTGGTACGGCCGGGTGCTGGTGGAGCGGGTCGAGGGGTTCTGCAGCCAGGCCGACTGGCTGCGGGCCTACAGCGAGATCAACGACTTCGAGGAGCAACTGCACAACCACGGCATCGTGGTGGTGAAGTTCTGGCTGGCCATCGACAAGGACGAGCAGATGAAGCGCTTCAAGGAGCGCGAGCAGACCCCGTTCAAGCGCTACAAGATCACCGAGGAAGACTGGCGCAACCGCGACAAGTGGGACCAGTACGTCAGCGCGGTGGGCGACATGGTGGACCGCACCAGCACCGAGATCGCGCCCTGGACGCTGGTGGAGGCCAACGACAAGCGCTTTGCCCGGGTGAAAGTGCTGCGCACCATCAATGACGCCCTGGAGGCCGCTTTCCGCACGTCCTGAACCATGGGCGCGCATACGCCGGGTGAATGATCGTCGCGGGCGAGGATAGTCGGCATCTATCCTCGCCCTCATCGTCAATGGACCCCGTCCTCCAATCGACAAGAAAGAGGTGCGTCATGCGTGAAGTGGTGATAGTCGACAGCGTCCGGACCGGCCTGGCCAAGTCCTTCCGTGGCAAGTTCAACATGACCCGGCCCGATGACATGGCCGCTCACTGCGTGAACGCGCTGCTGGCACGCAACGACCTGGACCCGGCGCTGGTGGACGACTGCGTGGTCGGCGCCGGCTCCAACGAAGGCGCGCAGGGCCACAACATCGGCCGTAACGTGGCCGTGCTGTCGGGCCTGGGCATCGGCGTTGCCGGCATGACCCTTAACCGCTACTGCTCCTCCGGCCTGCAGGCCATCGCCATCGCCGCCAACCAGATCGCCTCCGGCTGCAGCGACGTGATGGTGGCCGGCGGCGTGGAGTCCATCACCCTGACGCTGAAAAGCATCAACCAGGACAACTTCGTCAACCCGCGCCTTAAGCTGGAACACCCCGGCATCTACTACCCCATGGGCCAGACCGCCGAGATCGTCGCGCGCCGCTACAACGTCAGCCGCGAGGTCCAGGACCTCTACGCCCTGCAGAGTCAGCAACGCACCGCCCGGGCCCAGGCCGACGGCCTGTTCGCCGACGAGATCGTGCCGATGAACGTCAAGTACGCGGTGGAGGACAAGGCCAGCGGCGAGAAGCAGATTCTCGACGGCGTGGTGGACCGGGACGACTGCAACCGCGCCGACACCACCCTGGAGGGCCTGAACAGCCTCAAGCCGGTGTTCGCCGAAGACGGCAGCGTCACCGCCGGCAACTCCTCCCAACTCTCCGACGGCGCCTCCATGACCCTGCTGATGAGCCTGGACAAGGCCATCGAGCTGGGCCTCAAGCCCCGTGCCTTCTTCCGTGGCTTCACTGTGGCCGGCTGCGAGCCGGACGAAATGGGCATCGGCCCGGTGTTCTCGGTGCCCAAGCTGCTCAAGGCCCGTGGCCTGAGCATCGATGACATCGACCTGTGGGAGCTGAACGAGGCCTTCGCCTCCCAGTGCGTCCATGCCCGCGATCGCCTGGGCATCGACAACGAGAAGTACAACGTCAACGGCGGCTCCATCTCCATCGGCCACCCCTTCGGCATGACCGGCTCGCGCCAGGTCGGCCACCTGGTGCGCGAGCTGCAGCGTCGCGGCAAGCGCTACGGCATCGTCACCATGTGCGTGGGCGGCGGCATGGGCGCCACCGGGTTGTTCGAAGCGGTCCGCTGAGTTCCAGCGGCCCATATGTGCGAAACCCGCTGGAGGGGACTTCAGCGGGTTTTGCCATTCAAGGGCGGCAGGTCCGTCAGGCGCGGCTTGCGATCATCTCCTTGGCCTGGACCATGCGGCGAATGTAGGAGGTGATCTCCCGCTCGGCATCGGCCCGGGTGAAGTAGGGGCCTTCCAGGGTGCCTTCACGGGTGGCGAAGAAGTACTGGCCGTTCACCGAACTGATCCGGTCGCTGCGGTAATGGGTGCTGGGGCCGGCGTCTTCAGAGCGTTGGCCGTACATGCGGGGTCTCCGAAAGCGGCGTATAGATGCCTGGAGTCTAATGCGTCGCCGCTGCGCTGCACGGGCTGGCGATGGACGGTTGTGATCACAGGTGTGGCTGGCCGACCGGTACAGTTGGCCAGTCGTCTGGCCGGTGGGTGTAGCTGTTTCCTCGTGTCGGCCCGCCCTAGAATGGCGCACCCGCCGTCCTGCGGGCCCTGCCCTGAGGTTTCCCATGCATGTCTCATCCGGCCGCTGGTTTTTCGGCCTGGTTCTCGCCCTCGTCACTGCGGTGCTCTGGGGCATCCTGCCCATCAAGCTGAAGGAAGTGCTGAAGGTGATGGACCCGGTCACCGTGACCTGGTATCGCCTGATGGTTTCCGGCTCCCTGTTGTTCCTCTACCTGGCGGCCACGCGCCGCCTGCCGACGTTCCGACCGCTGGGGCGCAAGGGGGGCTGGCTGGTGGCACTGGCCATCGCCGGGCTGCTGGGCAACTACGTGCTCTACCTGATGGGCCTGCGCATGTTGACGCCGGGCACCACGCAGTTGGTGATCCAGGTGGCGCCGATCCTGCTGTTGCTGGGCAGCCTGTTCGTCTTCAAGGAGCGCTTCAGCCTCGGCCAGGCCCTGGGCCTGCTGGTGCTGGTGAGCGGCTTCGGGCTTTTCTTCAACCAGCGCCTGGAGGAGCTGTTCACCTCCCTGGGCAGCTACACCACCGGCGTGCTGATCGTCCTTGGCGCGGCCTTCGTCTGGACCTTCTACGGGCTGGCGCAGAAGCAACTGCTGACGGTGTGGAATTCCATGCAGGTGATGATGGTGATCTACCTCGGTTGCGCCTTGCTGCTGACCCCGTGGGTCTCACCGCTGGAGGCGCTGCAACTGAGCCACTTGCAGGGCTGGCTGCTGCTGGCCTGCTGCCTGAACACCCTGGTGGCTTACGGCGCCTTCGCCGAGGCCCTGGCCCATTGGGAGGCGTCCCGGGTCAGCGCCACGCTGGCCATCACCCCGCTGGTGACCTTTGCCTCGGTGGCGGTCGCTGCCAGCCTGTGGCCCGACCACGTCCACCCCGAGCAGATCAACGGGCTGGCCTACGGCGGTGCCGTGCTGGTGGTGCTGGGCTCGGCGCTGACCGCCCTGGCACCGTCACTGGTGCGCAGTTGGAAAGCCCGCCGCCAGCGGGCCGGATGATGCCGCTCAGGCGTGGCCCTTGCCGCCCATCAGCTTGAACCAGAACGCCACGCCATTGGCCAGTTCGGTGCGCAGGGTGGCGGCATCCAGTTGGTCCGCCCGCTCCTTGAGCACCCGCCGCCAGGCTGGCAGTTGCGGCAGGCTGGCGTCGTCCGGTTCGCTGGCGCAGAGGCGGCTGGCCACCTGCACCAGGTCGGCCAGGTCGGCCCGCTCACCATGCTGGCGATCCCAGTGGGTGCGGTGGCGCGCGCAGTCCACCAGCACCGGCGGCAGCTTCCAGGCGGTCAGCACCACCACGCCGATGTCCGCCGAGAGCTGGTCGCACAGTTGCTCCAGCACGACTTCCTCGCGGGGTATTTCCGGCCACTGGTCGGCCTCGTCCAGCAGCGGCAGGCTGCCAATGTCCTGCACCAGGCCAGCGAGCATGGCGTCTTCCAGAGAAAGGCGGGTGTAGTCCTGGGCCAGGCAGGCGCAGTAGGCAGCGCAGAGCAGGGCGGTGTTCCAGCGATGGCGGAAGACCTTCTGCAGCACCGGGTCCTTGGTGGTCAGCAGGTTCTGCAGGGTGAAGCTGAGCACCAGGTTGTTCAGGCGCTGCATGCCAAGGCGGGCGATCACCTCCTGCAGGTTCACCCCCGGCCGCAGGTTGCGCAGCAGCGGGGTGGCGGCGAACTGCATCAGGTACGCCGCCAGCGGCGGGTTGCTGTGCAGCAGGCGCGTCACCTGCTCCAGGGAGGCGTGCTCGGATGAGAGCAGCTTGCGCAACTGCATCGAGGTCTCCGGCATCTGCGGGACCTTGGCCTCGCCCTTCATGAAGTGGCTGAGCAGCGAGAACTTGAGGCGGTCGTAGCGGTTGTCCATGGGTTGTGTCCTTCCTCCCTCCTCGATTGACAAGAGTAGAGGGCATTTCTTAGGGTGCCCGACCACTGGACGGCCGGCCGGCCGTGCTCATGCGCCACGGGCGCCGCAGACGGGATGCACCATGACTGAAAGCGATCGGATCAAGCTCGAGGCAGGCTGGAAAGAAGCCCTGCGCGACGAATTCGACAAACCTTACATGAACGCGCTGGGAAATTTCCTGCGCACTGAGAAGGCTGCCGGAAAAGAGATCTACCCGCCGGGGGCGATGATCTTCAACGCCCTCAACTCCACGCCGCTGGACCAGGTGAAGGTGGTGATCATCGGCCAGGACCCTTACCACGGTCCGGGCCAGGCCCACGGCCTGTGCTTCTCGGTGCAGCCGGGGGTGGCCATCCCGCCGTCGTTGCTGAACATCTACAAGGAGCTGAAGCGCGACCTGAACCTCGACATGCCCAGCCACGGCTACCTGCAGAGCTGGGCCGAGCAGGGCGTGTTGCTGCTCAACACCTCCCTCACCGTCGAGCGCGGCCAGGCCGGCTCCCATGCCAACCAGGGCTGGCAGCCGTTCACCGACCGGGTGATCGAAGTGGTCAGCCAGCACCAGCCGCACCTGGTGTTCCTGCTCTGGGGCGCCCACGCCCAGAGCAAGCAGCGGCTGATCGACACCCAGAAGCACCTGGCCCTGCGCTCGCCGCATCCCTCCCCGCTGTCGGCTCACCGGGGCTTTCTTGGCAACGGGCACTTCAGCCGTTGCAACAAGTTCCTCGAGCAGCACGGGCTGGCCCCCATCGACTGGCGCGTCCCTCCGCTGGACTGAGTCGTCACCAAAGGCCTCACCCCCGCCCCGGGCCTGATTTCCTGAGCGTCCGGCTGTTCAGCCGAGGTTCAGCGAGGGTTCAGGGGCGGTTCAGTGGACCGCCTGCATCATGGCTCCCGAGTTCGACACCTACACACGTCAACAAGGGAGATACCCCTCATGAAAAAGATCATCACCCCCCTCGCGCTGGCCACCGCCCTGGGCTTCACCGCACTGTCCGCCCACGCCGCCGAGCCCTTCGTGGGCCTGACCTGGGGTCAGACCAACAACAACATCCAGAACTCCTCGGCGCTGAACGCCAACATGGATCACCCGAGCCTGGACAAGGTCATCCACAAGACCGGCACCTGGGGCATTCGCGCCGGCCAGGCCGATGACAAGGGCCGCTACTACGCGACCTACGAAAACTTCTCCGACACCCACAGCGGCAACAAGCTGCGCCAGCAGAACCTGCTCGGCAGCTACGACCTGTTCCTCCCCCTGGGTGACAACAACACCAAGCTGTTCGGAGGTGCCACCCTGGGCCTGGTCAAGCTCGAGCAGGACGGCTCCGGCCTGCGTCGCGACAGCGACATCGGCTACGCCGCCGGCCTGCAGGCCGGTATCCTCCAGGAGCTGAACAAGAACACCTCCATCGAGGCCGGCTATCGTTACCTGCGCACCAACGCCAGCACCGAAGTCGCGCCCCATGGTGGCCCCAAGCTGGGCTCCCTGGACCTGCACAGCAGCTCCCAGGCCTACATCGGCGCCAGCTACAAGTTCTAACCTCGTGCTGCACCAGGGCCGGGCGATTGCCCGGCCCTCCTCATGGAGAAGACGATGAAACTGCTGGTCGTGGAAGATGAGGCGCTGCTGCGCCACCACCTCTATACCCGTCTGGGCGAGCAGGGCCACGTGGTGGACGCAGTCGCCGATGCCGAGGAGGCGCTCTACCGCGCCGAGGAGTACCACCACGACCTGGCGGTGGTGGACCTGGGACTGCCCGGCATGAGCGGGCTCGACCTGATCCGCCAACTGCGCAGCCGCGACAAGACCTTCCCCATCCTCATCCTGACCGCCCGCGGCAACTGGCAGGACAAAGTGGAGGGCCTGGCCGCCGGCGCCGACGACTACGTGGTCAAGCCGTTCCAGTTCGAAGAGCTGGAGGCCCGCCTCAATGCCCTGCTGCGGCGTTCGTCCGGCTTCGTCCAGTCCACCATCGAGGCCGGCCCGCTGGTGCTCGACCTAAACCGCAAGCAGGCGCTGATGAATGGCGAGTCCCTCGGGCTCACCGCCTTCGAATACCGCATCCTCGAATACCTCATGCGCCACCATCAGCAGGTGGTCGCCAAGGAGCGGCTGATGGAGCAGCTCTACCCGGACGACGACGAGCGCGACCCCAATGTCATCGAAGTGCTGGTCGGCCGATTGCGGCGCAAGCTCGAGGGTGACAACGGCTTCCGCCCCATCGACACGGTGCGCGGCCAGGGCTACCTGTTCACCGAGCGCTGCCGATGAGGCGACACCCCCTGGCGGGGTTCTCCCTGCGTCTGCGGTTGATGCTCGGCGCTGCCGGCCTGGCGGTGCTGTTCATGCTGGCGTTGCTGCCGGTGCTCAGCAAAGCGTTCGACACCGCCATGGAGCAGGCCATCGAGAAGCGCCTCGCGGCTGATGCCAGTGCGCTGATCGCCGCCGCCCGCATCGTCGACGGCAAGCTCGACATGCCCGACAAGCTCCCCGACGAGGAGTTCGACAACCTCGACGCCCACCAGCTCGGCTTCATCTACGACAGTGAAGGCCGGCTGATCTGGCAGTCACGCTCCTCCCAGGACGAGAGCGTCCACTACCTGCCGCGCTACGACGGGCGTGGCCACGAGTTCACCCAGATCCACGACGATCGCGGCCGACGCTTCTTCGTCTACGACGTCGAGATCGACCTGCTGCGCGGCCAGGCCGCTGCCTTCAGCATCGTCACCATGCAACCGATGAGCGACTACCAGGTGATGCACGACGGCTTCCTCCAACAGCTCTACTTCTGGCTCGGCACGGCCCTGCTGGCGCTGCTGGTGATGCTCTGGTTCGGCCTCACCTGGGGTTTTCGCAGCCTGCGCCGCCTCAGCGAAGAGCTGGACCAGGTGGAGTCCGGTACCCGTGACGCCCTGAGCGACGCCCACCCCCGCGAACTGCTGCGCCTGACCAAGTCCCTCAACCGCCTGCTGGACAGCGAACGCCGCCAGCGCGAGCGCTACCGCCATTCCCTCGACGACCTGGCCCACAGCCTCAAGACACCGCTCTCGGTGCTGCAGGGCGTCAGCGAAACCATCGCCGCCCGCCCCGGCGACACCGAACCGGCGCGGGTGCTGCGCAACCAGATCGAACGCATGAGCCAGCAGATCGGCTACCAGTTGCAACGGGCCACCCTGCGCAAGAGCGGCCTGGTGCGCCACCGGGTGCAGCTCGCCCCGTTGCTGGACACCCTCTGTGACGCCCTCGACAAGGTCTACCGCGACAAGCGGGTCAAGGTCCTGCGGGACTTCGACCCGGCCCTGCAGGTGCCCGTGGAGCAGGGCGCCCTGCTGGAGATGCTCGGCAACCTGCTGGAGAACGCCTACCGGTTGTGCCTCGGCACCGTGCGGGTCAGCGCCCGGGAGAACGGGGCCAGTTGCGAGCTGGTGGTCGAGGACGACGGCCCCGGCGTACCGGCGGACCAGCGCGCGCGCATCCTCCAGCGCGGCGAGCGGGCCGACGCCCAGCACCCGGGGCAGGGCATCGGCACCGCCGTGGTGCTGGACATCGTCGAGAGCTTCGAGGGCGAACTGGCCCTGGGTGACTCGCCCCTGGGCGGCGCCGAGTTCCGCATCCGCCTGCCGCTTCAATGAACCCTGGCTCACCCCGCCCGACCGGCGCGGGCTCCGGCTGATTGACCCTGCTCAGACACGCCACTAAGCTGCGCGCCTGCACCAGGTGCCCCACGGTTTTGGCCGGCGGGGTGAAACAGGGAAGCCGGTCCATTCCATCAAGAATCCGGCGCTGCCCCCGCAACGGTAGGCGAGTCAACCACCGCATCCAGCCACTGTGCCCAGGCATGGGAAGGCGCGGTCAGGGAACCCCAGGTTCCGCTCGCAAGCCCGGAGACCGGCCCGGTGCGAGCGGGCATGGCCACGGCCATGCGTCCATCCCTGGAGTCGCGCGGGTGGCGCGACGGAGACCCACATGCAGTCCCCCGTATCCCGGGCATCCGCCACATGGATGCTGCTCGGCCTTGGCGCCGTATTCCCCGCCCATGGCGAGCCCCTCGAACTGACGCCGCAGAGCGTCACCGCCACGCGCACCTCGCAGCCTGTGCGCGCCAGCCTGGCCGCCACCACCGTCATCGACCGCGACGCCATCGAGCGCAGCCAGGCCCGCTCGGTGCCCGAGCTGCTGCGCCAGGTGCCCGGCGTCACCCTCAGCAACAACGGCGGCCCCGGCAAGAACACCACGCTGTTCATGCGTGGCGCCGAGTCCGACCACGTGCTGGTGCTGGTGGACGGGGTGAAGATCGGTGCGGCCAGCAACGGCTTGGCCGCCTTCCAGGACCTGCCGGTGGAGCTGATTGAGCGCATCGAAGTGGTCCGCGGCCCGCGCTCCAGCCTCTACGGCTCCGAAGCCATCGGCGGGGTGATCCAGATCTTCACCCGTCAGGGCAGCGGCGACGGCACTGCCAAGCCCTGGTTCTCCGCCGGCTACGGCACCCACGACAGCTACCAGGGCAGCGCCGGCGTCAGCGGCGGTGGCGAGCAGGGCTGGTACAGCCTGGGCATCAGCAGCCAGGACAGCGATGGCATCGACGCCATCAGCCCGCGCAGCAGCTACCACGAGGGCGACGCCGACGGCTACCGCAACCTCTCCGGCACCCTGCGCGCCGGCTACCGCTTCGACAACGGCCTGGAACTGGACGGCACCCTCCTGCGAGCCAAGGCCCACACCGACCTGGACCTGGTGTCCCCGTTCAGCCCCGGCGGCGGCCGCAATGCCAACGCCGACAACGAGCAGCGTGTCATCGGCGGTCGCGCCCGTTTCAGCCCGGTGGAGCCCTGGGGCATCACCCTCCAGGCCGGCCGCAGCGAAGACCTGTCGCGCACCGAGGCCGGCGGGCAGTTCGACTCGCGCTTCGACAGCCAGCGCAACACCGCCTCCTGGCTCAACGAGCTCACCCTGACCGAGGGCCACACCCTCAGCCTCGGCCATGACTGGCAGCAGGACGAGGTGGACAGCTCCACCCGCTTCGACCGCGACTCGCGCCTCAGCCGCGGCACCTTCGCCCAGTACCTGGGGGAGACCGGCCGACAGGACTGGCAACTCGCCCTGCGCCGCGACAACAACCAGCAGTTCGGCCGCCACGACACCGGCAGCGCCGCCTGGGGTTATGCGCTCAGCGATGCGCTGCGCTTCAGCCTCAGCTATGGCACCGCCTTCAAGGCCCCCACTTTCAACGAGCTTTACTACCCCGGCTACGGCAACCCCAGGCTCAAGGCCGAGACCTCTGAAAGCTTCGAGGCGGCGCTGCGCGGCGAGCACGACTGGGGGCACTGGTCGGCCAACCTGTTCCGCACCCACGTCGACGACCTCATCGTCCACGACGCCCAGGCCGGCACCGGCCCCTTCGGCGGCCCCAACAACATCGGCAAGGCGCGCATCGACGGCGCCGAGCTGAGCCTCGGCAGCCGCTGGCTCGGCTGGGACTGGAATGCCAACCTGACCCTGCTCGACAGCGTCAACCGCGCCCACGACGGCAACCACGGCAATCAGTTGCCGCGTCGTGCCCAGCAGGTGTTCAACCTGGACCTGGACCGGCGCATCGGCGCCATCGGCCTGGGCGCCACCCTGCACGCCGAAGGCCGGCGTTTCGACGACGTCGCCAACGACGACCGCCTGGCCGGCTTCGCCACCCTCGACCTGCGGGGCGAGTACTGGCTGAGCGAGGAGTGGCGCCTGCAAGCCAAGGTCAGCAACCTCTTCGCTGCCGACTACGAGACCGCCAAGGACTTCAACCAGCCCGGCCAGGCCGTCTACTTCAGCGTTCGCTACCAGGCCCTGTAACCCCTGAGCATCGTGGCCGAGGGCGGCGAAACAGCCCGCCCCCGGCGTAAACTGCGCATCTTCCGCCGGCGCCCGTGTCGGCCCCGAACTGAGGACTCCCATGAGCGAATCCCCCGAACGCGACCAGCGCCACAAGGCGCGCATGCAGCGCAAGAAAGCCCTGATCGACGAGAAGATCGCCCAGGCCCAGGACGAGTACGGCCTGCTGCTGGTGCACACCGGCAACGGCAAGGGCAAGAGCAGCTCCGCCTTCGGCATGGTCGCCCGTGCCCTCGGCCACGGCTTCAAGGTGGGCGTGGTGCAGTTCATCAAGGGCGGCATGTCCACCGGCGAGGAAGCCTTCTTCCGCCGTTTCCCCGAAGAGGTGAGCTTCCACGTCATGGGCGAGGGCTACACCTGGGACACCCAGGACCGCCAGCGCGACATCGACAAGGCCCGCGCCGCCTGGGCCGTGGCCCGTGAACTGCTGGACGACCCCGAGGTGGGCCTGGTGGTGCTTGACGAGCTGAACATCGCCCTCAAGCACGGCTACCTGGCGCTGGACGAGGTGCTGCGCGACATCGAGTCCCGCCCCGAGCACCAGCACGTGGTCGCCACCGGCCGGGGCGCGCCCGACGCGCTGATCGAGGCGGCGGACACCGTCACCGAGATGAGCCTGGTCAAGCACGCCTTCAAGGCCGGGGTGAAGGCCCAGAAAGGCGTGGAGTTCTGATGACCCGCACCTGCCCCGCACTGCTCATCGCCGCCCCCGCCTCCGGCCAGGGCAAGACCACCGTCACCGCCGCCCTGGCACGCCTGCACGCCCGCCAGGGCCGGCGCGTGCGGGTGTTCAAGTGCGGGCCGGACTTCCTCGACCCGATGATCCTCGCCCGTGCGTCGGGCCACCCGGTCTACCAGCTGGACCTGTGGATGATCGGCGAGGCCGAGAGCCGGCGCCTGCTGTGGGAAGCGGCAGGAGAGGCGGACCTGATCCTCATCGAGGGCGTGATGGGGCTGTTCGACGGCTCGCCGTCCGCCGCCGACCTGGCGCGGCACTTCGGCGTGCCGGTGCTGGGGGTGATCAACGGCGCCGCCATGGCCCAGACCTTCGGCGCCCTGGCCGTGGGCCTGGCCACCTACCAGCCGGACCTGCCGTTCGCCGGCGTGCTCGGCAACCGCGTCGGCAGCCAGCGCCACAGCGACCTGATCCGCGACAGCCTGCCAGACTGGATCCGCTGGTACGGCGCCCTGCCGCGCAGCGCCGAGGTGGAGCTGCCCAGCCGTCACCTGGGGCTGGTGCAGGCCGAGGAGCTGGCCGACCTGGACGCCCGCCTGGACGCCGCCGCCGATGCCCTGGCCGCCAGCGCCGAAGTGGCGTTGCCGCCCGCCGTGGCCTTCGCCGCGCCGGCAGACGAACCCCTCGAACCCTGGCTCGAGGGCGTGCGCATCGGCGTCGCCCGTGACACCTCCTTCGCCTTCCTCTACCAGGGCAACCTCGACCTGCTGCAGCGCCTGGGCGCCGAGCTGGTGTACTTCTCGCCCCTGACGGACGCCGAACTGCCGACGGTGGACAGCCTCTACCTGCCCGGTGGCTACCCGGAGCTGCACCTGCCGCAACTGGCCGGCAACCCGGCCATGGCCGCCGCCATCCGCGCCCACCACCAGGCCGGCAAGCCGATCCTCGCCGAGTGCGGCGGCATGCTCTACCTACTGGAGGCGCTCACCGATGCCGCCGGCCAGTCCGCCGAGCTGCTGGGCCTGCTGCCCGGCCGCGCGGTGATGCAGAAGCGCCTGGCCGCCCTGGCCCTGCAGGAAGCCACGCTGCCGGAAGGCACCCTGCGCGGGCACACCTTCCACCACTCGCTGCTGGAGTCCCCCGAGGCACCGCTGGTGCGCGGCCTGTGTCCCAACGACAAGCCGGTGGCCGAGGCGGTGTACCGCATCGGCCGGCTGACTGCCTCGTACATCCACTTCTACCTGCCGTCCAACCCCCGGGCGGCCGCGGAGCTGCTGCGCCCATGAGCGACCACGCCTACCGCCCCGAGGACCGCGAGGCGATCTACCGGGTCATCGCCGAGCGCCGCGACATGCGTCACTTCGTCGGCGGTGAGGTGGCGCCCGAGCTGCTGGCGCGGCTGCTGCAGGCCGCCCACCAGGCGCCCAGCGTCGGGCTGATGCAGCCCTGGCGCTTCATCCGCATCCGCGACCGGGCGCTGCGCGAGGCCATCCACGGCCTGGTGGAGGCGGAGCGGGTGCGCACCGCCGAGGCCCTGGGCGAGCGTTCCGACGAATTCATGCGGCTGAAGGTGGAAGGCATCCTCGACTGCGCCGAGCTGCTGGTGGCCGGTCTGATGGACGGGCGCGAAGCCCATGTCTTCGGGCGACGCACCCTGCCGGAAATGGATATGGCTTCGCTGGCCTGCGCCATTCAGAATCTCTGGCTCGCCGCCCGCGCCGAAGGGCTGGGCATGGGCTGGGTCTCGCTGTTCGAGCCCCAGGCCCTGGCCGACCTGCTGGGCATGCCGCCCGGCAGCAAGCCCCTGGCGGTGCTCTGCCTGGGCCCGGTGGAAGCCTTCTACCCGGCGCCGATGCTGGCGCTGGAAGGCTGGGCGCAACCGCGCCCGCTGAGTGATCTGCTGTTCGAGAACCATTGGGGACACACGCAATGAGCCTGGGCCTGACCACACTGGTCGCACTGCTGCTGGACGCCCTGTTCGGCGAGCCCCGTCGCGGGCACCCGCTGGTGCTGTTCGGCCGCTGGGCCGAGCGCCTGGAGCGTCGTTTCAATCCGGGCGGACGCGGCTGGCGCAGCCACGGCGTCAGCGCCTGGCTGCTGGCGGTGCTGCCGCCGACGGCGGTGGTCTGGCTGCTGGCCGATATCCCCGGGCTGGGCTGGGTGGTCAGCGTGCTGGCGCTGTATGCCGCCGTCGGCCTGCGCAGCCTCAACGAACACGCCGAGCCGGTGGCCCAGGCGCTGGAGCAGGGCGACCTGGCCCGCGCGCGGGAGCGGGTCGGCTACATGGTCAGCCGCGACACCCGCGAGCTGGACGACAGCGCCGTGGCCCGCGCCGCCACCGAATCGGTGCTGGAGAACGGCAGCGACGCGGTGTTCGCCGCACTGTTCTGGTTCGCCGTGGCCGGCGCGCCGGGCGTGGTGCTCTACCGCCTGGCCAACACCCTCGACGCCATGTGGGGCTACCGCAACGCGCGCTTCGAACGCTTCGGCTGGGCGGCGGCGCGCATCGACGACGTCCTCAACTACATCCCCGCGCGCCTGGTGGCGCTGACCTACGCCGTGCTCGGCAAGACAGCGCTGGCCCTGCACTGCTGGCGCCAGCAGGCGCCGCTGTGGGACAGCCCCAACGCCGGCCCGGTGATGGCCGCCGGTGCCGGCGCGCTGGGCGTGCAACTGGGCGGGCCGGCGATCTACCACGGCGAGCTGCACGAGCGGCCGCGCCTGGGGGAGGGCGAGCCCGCCTGCGCCGTCGACATCCAGCGCGGCATGGACCTGGTGCGCCAGGGCGTGATGCTCTGGGTCGCCGTACTGATCGTCGGAGGGTGGCTCCTTGCTTGAACATGGCGGACGGCTGCGCCTGGCCGCGCAGCGCTATCGCATTCCCGAAGGCGACTGGCTGGACCTCTCCACCGGCATCGCCCCCTACGGCCTGACCCTGCCGCCGATCCCCGCCCAGGCCTGGGCCCGCCTGCCGGAGCGGGACGACGGCCTGGAAGACGCCGCCCGCGACTACTACGGCGCCTGTGGGCTGCTGCCGGTGGCCGGCTCCCAGGCCGCGATCCAGGCCCTGCCGCGCCTGCGCAAGCGCAGCCAGGTGGGCATCATCTCGCCGTGCTACGCCGAGCACGCCGCTGCCTGGCGCCGTGAAGGCCACCGCCTCGAAGAGATCAGCGAAGCCGGCGCCCGCCGCGCCGTGGATCGCCTCGACGTGCTGCTGGTGGTCAACCCCAACAACCCCACCGGGCAGCGTTTCACCCCGGACCTGCTGCTGGACTGGCACGGCCGCCTGGCCGAGCGCGGTGGCTGGCTGGTGGTGGACGAGGCGTTCATGGACGTCACCCCGGAGCAGAGCCTGGCCAATGCCAGCCACCTGCCGGGGCTGATCGTGCTGCGCTCCTTCGGCAAGTTCTTCGGCTTGGCCGGCCTGCGCCTGGGCTTCGTGCTGGCCGAGGGGCGGCTGCTGGGCGAACTGGACGAACTGCTCGGCCCCTGGACCGTCAGCGGCCCGGCCCGCGCCCTGGCCCGGAGCCTGCTGGAAGACCGCGCCGGCCAGGCCCGGCAGCGCGAGCGCCTGCTGGCCGACGGGCAGCGCCTGGAGGCCCTGCTGGCCGGCCACGATCTGGTGCCCACCGGCGGCTGCGCGCTGTTCCAGTGGGTGGCCATGCCCCACGCCAAGGTGCTGCACGAGTACCTGGCGGCGCGGGGCATCCTCACCCGGCTGTTCACCGCACCGCCCAGCCTGCGCTTCGGCCTGCCGCCGGACGCGGCCGGCTGGCGCCGCCTCGACGAGGCGCTGGCCGGCTTCAACCAGGAGTTCGCATGACCACCCTCATGGTGCAGGGCACCACCTCCGACGCCGGCAAGAGCACCCTGGTGACCGCGCTGTGCCGCTGGCTCAAGCGCCAGGGCGTGGCCGTGGTGCCGTTCAAGCCGCAGAACATGGCGCTGAACAGCGCGGTGACCGCCGACGGCGGCGAGATCGGCCGTGCCCAGGCGGTGCAGGCCCAGGCCTGCGGGCTGGCGCCGCACACCGACATGAACCCGGTGCTGCTCAAGCCCAACAGCGACACCGGCGCCCAGGTGATCATCCACGGCCGCGCCGTCACCTCGATGAATGCTGTGGCCTACCACGACTACAAGAAGGTCGCCCTGCAGGCGGTGCTGGCCTCCCACCAGCGTCTGCAGGCGGGCTACCAGGTGGTGATGGTGGAGGGCGCCGGCTCCCCGGCGGAGATCAACCTGCGCGCCAACGACATCGCCAACATGGGCTTCGCCGAGGCGGTGGACTGCCCGGTGATCCTCATCGCCGACATCGACCGGGGCGGCGTCTTCGCCCACCTGGTGGGCACCCTGGAACTGCTCTCGGACAGCGAGCAGGCGCGGGTGAAGGGCTTCGTCATCAACCGCTTCCGGGGCGACATCGCCCTGCTGCAACCCGGCCTCGACTGGCTGGAGCAGCGCACCGGCAAGCCAGTGCTGGGGGTGCTGCCGTACCTCACCGACTTCCACCTGGAGGCCGAGGATGCCATCGACCGCCGCCAGGCCGACAAGACCGGCGAGGTGCTGCGGGTGGCGGTGCCGGTGCTGCCGCGCATCAGCAACCACACCGACTTCGACCCCCTGCGCCTGCACCCGCAGGTGCAGCTCACTTTCGTCGCACCGGGTCAGCCGCTGCCACCGGCGGACCTGGTCATCCTCCCCGGCTCCAAGAGCGTGCGCGCCGACCTGGCGCGGCTGCGCGAACATGGCTGGGACCGCGCCCTGGCCCGTCACCTGCGCTACGGCGGCAAGGTGCTGGGCATCTGCGGCGGCTACCAGATGCTCGGCCGGCGCATCGCCGATCCCCATGCCCTGGAAGGCCCGGCGGGGGAGAGCGCGGGCCTCGGCCTGCTGGAACTGGACACCGTGCTGGAGCCGGAGAAGCAACTGCGTAACGTGCGCGGCCGCCTGAGCCTGGGCGACGTGCCGGTGAGCGGCTACGAGATCCACGCCGGGGTCAGCCAGGGCTCGGCCCTGGAGCGCCCCGTCGTTCAGTTGGACGATGGCCGCTGCGATGGGGCCCTGAGCCCGGACGGCCAGGTGCTCGGCACCTACCTGCACGGCCTGTTCGAAGGCGCCGAGGCCCGCGAGGCGCTGCTGCGCTGGGCCGGCCTGGAGCAGGTGCAGGCCGTGGACTACCCGGCCCTGCGCGAGCGCGACATCGAGCGCCTGGCCGATCAGGTCGAGCGCCACCTGGACACCGACCTGCTGCGCCGCCTCTGCGGCCTGGAGCCTGCCCATGGCTGAACTGATCCTCGGCGGCGCCCGTTCGGGCAAGAGCCGCCTGGCCGAACGACAGGCGGCCGACTCCGGCCTGGCGGTGGTGTACATCGCCACCAGCCAGCCGCTGGATGGCGAGATGAGCGCCCGCGTCGCCCATCACCGCGCCCGCCGGCCCGACCACTGGGGCCTGGTGGAGGAGCCCGTGGAGCTGGCCCGCGTGCTGCGCGAGCACGCCAGTGCCGGCACCTGCCTGCTGGTGGACTGCCTGACCCTCTGGCTCACCAACCTGCTGATGCTGGAGGACGAGGCACGCCTGGCCGCCGAGCGCGATGCGCTGCTGGCCTGCATCGCCGAGCTGCCCGGCCGCGTGCTGCTGGTGAGCAATGAAACCGGCCTGGGGGTGGTGCCCCTGGGTGAACTGACCCGGCGCTACGTGGACGAGGCGGGCTGGCTGCACCAGGCCCTGGCCGAGCGTTGCACCCGCGTGACCTTCACCGTCGCCGGCCTGCCCATGCTGTTGAAGGGAGCTTCCTGATGAACACCGACGCCTGGTGGCTGGCCGCCTGCCAACCCGAAGACGCCTCCGCCCGCGACCTGGCCCTCACCCGGCAGGACCAGTTGACCAAGCCCCGTGGCGCCCTGGGTCGCCTGGAGGACGTGGCCGTGACCCTGGCGGCCCTGCAGGGCCGCGAGCGCCCGCGCATCGAGCGGCCCTGGTTCACCGTGTTTGCCGGTGACCACGGCGTGGTGGCCGAGGGCGTGTCGGCCTATCCCCAGGCGGTGACCGGCGAGATGCTGCGCAACTTCGTGCGCGGCGGCGCCGCCATCAGCGTGCTGGCCCGCACCCAGGGCGCACCGCTGGAGCTGGTGGACCTGGGCACCGCCGTGCCCATCGAGCCGCTGCCCGGTGTGCTGCACCTGAACCTCGGGCCGGGCACGGCGAACTTCGCCCAGGGCCCGGCGATGAGCGAGGCCCAGTGCCACGCCGCCCTGACAGCCGGCCGTGAGAGCGCCGAACGTGCCCGTGCCGAAGGTGCCGACCTGTACCTGGGCGGCGAGATGGGCATCGGCAACACCACCACTGCCAGCGCCCTGGCCGCCGCCCTGACCGGCACCTCCGCCACCACCCTGGCGGGCCCGGGCACCGGCCTGGACGCGGTTGGCGTGCAGCGCAAGGCCCAGGTGATCGACCAGGCCCTGGCGCTGCACCGGGCTCACTGCGAGCCCCCGCTTTTGGGCGCCTCTAAAAACGTAGGCGAGGCAGTCAGCGCAAGGCAAAAACAGGCGAAAAAGCGCAGTTTACGAGCGGTAAATGAGCATTTTGAGCCTGTTTTTAACGCCGCGATGACAACGCAGGTAGTTTTTAGTGGGGCCCTGGAGGCCCTGCGGCGCCTGGGCGGTTTTGAACTGGCGGCCCTGGCGGGCGCCTACCTGGCCTGTGCCCAGCGCGGCATCCCGGTGCTGGTGGACGGCTTCATCTGCAGCGTTGCCGCGCTGTGTGCCGTGCGCCTCAACCCCACGTGCCGCCCCTGGTTGCTGTTCGCCCACCGCTCCGCCGAGCCGGGCCACCTGGCGGTGCTGCAGGCTCTGGGCGCCGAGCCGCTGCTGGACCTGGGCCTGCGCCTGGGCGAGGGCAGTGGTGCGGCGGTGGCCTTGCCGCTGCTGCGCCTGGCTTGCGACCTGCACGGTGGCATGGCCACCTTCGCCGAAGCGGCCGTCTCGGACCGCCCGGCATGAGCCGGGTCATCGACCTGCTGCGCCATGGCGAGACGGAGCGCGGGGGCGGTTTTCGCGGCAGCCTCGACGATGCCCTGACCGCCACCGGCTGGGCACAGATGCGGGCGGCCGTGGAAGGCGCCGGGCCCTGGACGCGGATCGTCAGCTCGCCGCTGCAGCGCTGCGCCGCCTTCGCCCGTGATCTGGCGGAGCGGCTGGCGCTGCCCCTGGCCTTCGACGAGGCCTTGCGCGAGCTGCACTTCGGCGACTGGGAAGGGCGCAGCGCGGCCGAGCTGATGGAGACCGACGCCGACGGGCTCGGTGCCTTCTGGAACGATCCCTATGCCTTCACCCCGCCCAACGGCGAGCCGCTGGAGGCCTTCGAGGCACGGGTGCTGGCGGCCCGCCAGCGGCTGCTGGAGGGCGATGATGGGCCGGTGCTGGTGGTCAGCCATGGCGGGGTGATCCGCCTGTTGCTGGCGCTGGCCCGTGGCCTGCCTCGGCAGCAACTGATGAGCGTCGAGGTGCCCCACGCCTCGCTGCAACGGATCGTGCTGCCATGACGCCGTTGCTGATCGCCTTGCAGTTCCTCACCCGCCTGCCGGTGCGCCTGCCGGGTATGCCCGAGCCGCAGCAGGTCGGCCGCTCGCTGCTGTTCTACCCGCTGGTGGGCGCGCTGCTCGGCCTGTTGCTGCTGGGCCTGGAGTGGCTGCTGGGGGATACCGCGCTGCTGCTCAAGGCGGCGCTGCTGCTGGCCGCCTGGGCGGCCCTGAGCGGTGGCCTGCACTTGGATGGCCTGGCCGATACGGCGGATGCCTGGGTCGGCGGCTACGGCGACCGCGAGCGCACCCTGGCGATCATGAAGGACCCACGCAGCGGCCCCATCGCGGTGGTGGTGCTGGTGCTGGTGTTGCTGCTGAAGTTCGCCGCGCTGGTGGCGCTGCTGGAGCAGGGCCCCATCGCTGCGCTGCTGCTGGCGCCCTGGCTGGCGCGCGGCCTGCTGCCGTTGCTGTTCATGACCACGCCCTATGTGCGCCCGGGCGGCCTGGGCCAGGCCCTGGCCGAGCACCTGCCGCGCCAGGCGCTGCCCTGGGTGCTGGGCGCTCATGCGCTGCTGGGGCTGGTGTTCGGCTGGGTGGCGCTGGTGTCGCTGCTGGCGGCCCTGGCGGTGTTCGCTGGGTGGCGGCGCGGCCTGATGCGTCGGTTGGGCGGCACCACCGGTGACACCGCCGGAGCGTTGGTGGAGCTGGTGGAGGTGGGGGTACTGGTGGCGGTAGCGCTGCTGGGTTGAGCACCGGGGCCGCGCGGCCCCGGTGCGTCCCGGTTCAGAAGCGCAACTTGCTGCGCCAGTCCTCGTAGACGGCGGTGGGGGCTACTTCCACACGGAAGCGGCTGCCGTCCTGGGCGTTGCCCCAGAGGAACAGGTGGTCCTTCCAGGCGCCGTCGGGCCAGATCTTCAGGTAGTAGTCGTGGCCGGGCAGGGGGCGTTGCCCGCTGTAGTCGATGAAGGCCACCTGGTCGCCGTCCTTCAGGCATTGCCCCTGGTCATTGTCGATCTGCACACGCAGGTGCCGCGAGGGATTGCCAGCAGCGGGGTAGTAGCCCCACTTGCCGGCACCGTGGGCGTACCAGGTGAGGAAGTGGCCGGGGTAGGCGCGGGACTCCAGGGTGACGTAGTCGCCGTTGCGCACGCAGAAGCTGGCGAAGTGGTCCCAGGCATTGAGGCTGAAGGTGCTGGCGTCGTCGCGGCCGTTGCCGGTGACGGTGACCCAGTGGGTGGCCTTTGCTCCGGTGCGCAGGGCGTTGCCGTTGTCCAGGCTGCGCAGCACCACGCGGGCGTAGCGGTTGTCGGTGGGCTTGTAGGCCTGCTGCGGTGTGCGCTGCGGGTTGGCGTAGGTGAAGGCGGCCACCGGGTAGTGGTCGGAGTAGTCCTGGTAGTACCAGGTGTTGACGCCGTCGCTGGCGCTCCAGCGCGGGGAGGGGATGTCCAGCGCCTGGTTGTGCCAGTAGGACACCTGGCCATGGCGGTTGGAAACCAGGATGTAGTCGAGGTACTCCGGCGGGTTGCCGGGCGCCTGGCCGGGGCCGTTGTCCTTGTAGGGGTACTGGTAGCCGGTGACGCCATTGCGCCGGGTGTCGAAGGTGGCGGAGGCGCCGGCGTAGCTGTCGGGTTCGCGCAGGTCCAGTTGGGCCAGCATGTGCGGGTATTCGTCGCTGCCGCGGATGACGTTGAGGTCGCCACCGATGAACAGCACTTCGCTGGCGGGGATGTTCTCGCGGTCGATGAAGGCGCGCATTTCCCTGAACTGGCTCTCCCGCACGGCACGGCCGCCGTCCGGGCAGACGCTGTCGGCAGCCTGGGTGTGGGTGGCGATGACGTGGAAGGGGCGCTCGCCACGCTGCACCTTGACGTAGACGAAGCCCTTGTTGGCCAGCCTGTCGGCGCCACAGGCATCGCTGTAGAGGTATTGGACCCTGCGCACGATGGGCCAGCGGCTGACGATGGCGACGCCGCCGTCGTCGAGGCTGGCAGCGGGGTTGCCGGTGGTGGCGTCCCAGCCGGCAGTGGACCGGCCGAGTACGGGCGTCTGGTGCGGGTAGCGGTCCTTGAGGCCGCTCAGCAGGATGTCGGAGGCGGCGTTGTCGAACAGTTCGTTGAAGATCACCAGGTCGCGGTCTTCCAGGTAGTCGGCGCGGGTCATCAGCCGGGCGCGCTCCTGGTTGCTCCAGCTGAACTTGAACGGCAGCGGCGTGAGGAAGAAGGCGTTGTGGGTGAGCAGGTTGTAGGCGTCGGGGCGCGGATCGGGTGTGGCAAGGGCCGGGGTGGCGAGCAGGGCGAGCATCGCCCAGGTGATTCGGGAGCTGGTCATCGGTGTGTCCGTGTTGGGGAGGGTTCAGGGCGGCGCGACGCTACCACTGGTGGGCAGAGCGGCGGCGCCCCTATCCAGGGGTTCGGCTGTAGGAAACATCAGGTCTATGACGGCGACATTTCCATGGGTCTGCTTTAGCCCTGGGCGTGCCAGTCCCGGGCCTCCCTGGGAGGCCCGGGATGGGGCTCAGTCGAAGACGAAGTGCTCCCCCGGCAGGCCCATGACCGAGGCGGTGGGCCTGGTCATGGCGGCGGCGTGGCCCTTGGCGCGGGGCAGCAGGCGGTCGAAGTAGAAGTCGCTGGTGGCCAGCTTGGCGCGGTAGAAGTCCTCGGACTCGCTGCCGCCTTCACGCAGGTGGCGGCGGGCGGCGGCCTCCTGCAGGGCCCAGGCGTAGGCGAGGGCGGCGTAGCCGGCGTACATGAGGAAGTCGTGGCTGGCGGTGCCCACCAGGTCGCGGTCCTTGCGGGCGCGCAGGGCGATGCGCAGGGTCAGGACGTTCCACTGCCCGGCGAGCTTGAGCAGGGTCAGGGCGCGGCCGCGCATGGCGGGCTCCTGCCTGATCAGGTCGACGGCGAAGCGGGCCATCTGCCCGGTGAAGTCGCGCACGGCCTTGCCCTGGGTCATCAGCAGCACCTTGCGGCCGAGCAGGTCGAGGGCCTGGATGCCGGTGGTGCCTTCGTAGAGGGTGGCGATGCGGGCGTCGCGGACGATCTGCTCCATGCCGTGCTCGCGGATGTAGCCGTGGCCGCCGAACACCTGCATGCCGAGGTTGGCGCTCTCCAGGCCCAGTTCGGTGAGGCAGCCCTTGAGGATGGGGGTGAGGAAGCCGAGTTTGTCGTCCCAGTGTTCGTACTGGCCGGTGTCGTTCTGCAGGATGCCTTCGATCATGCGGTCGGCGTACTGGGTGGCGAGGTAGACCAGCGCGCGACCGCCTTCGGCGATGGCCTTCTGGGTCAGCAGCATGCGCCGCACGTCACCGTGGTGCATCAGCACGTCGGCCACCTCGCCCGGTTCCTTGGTGCCGGAGAGGGCGCGCATGGAGCGGCGTTCGCGGGCGTAGGCGAGGGCGCCCTGGTAGGCCAGCTCGGCGGTGGCGACGCCCTGGATGGCGGTGCCGATGCGGGCGCTGTTCATGAAGGTGAACATGCATTCCAGGCCCTTGTTCGGTGGGCCGATGAGGTAGCCGGTGGCGCCGTCGAAGTTCATCACGCAGGTGGCCGAGGCCTTGATGCCCATCTTCTTCTCCAGCGCGCCGCAGTTGACGCCGTTGCGCGGGCCGAGGCCGCCGTCGGCGCCGGGGAGGAACTTGGGCACGATGAACAGGGAGATGCCACGGGTGCCCTTGGGGGCGTCGGGCAGGCGGGCGAGGACGATGTGGATGATGTTCTCGGTGAGGTCGTGGTCCCCGGAGGAGATGAATATCTTGGTGCCGGTGAGGGCGTAGCTACCGTCGGCGTTGGCGTCGGCACGGGTCTTCACCTGGCCCAGGTCGGTGCCGCACTGGGGCTCGGTGAGGCACATGGTGCCGGCCCAACGGCCTTCGGTGAGGGGGGTGAGGTAGGTGCGTTTCTGCTCCTCGGTGCCGTGCTGCATGAGGGTGTTCATGGCGCCGAGGGAGAGGCCGGGGTACATGGAGAAGGGCCAGTTGGCGGTGCCGAGCATCTCCTGCTTGAGGGCGCCGAGGCTCATGGGCAGGCCCTGGCCGCCGTACTCGACGGGGTGGGAGAGGCCTTGCCAGCCGCCGGCGACGTAGGCGTCGTAGGCCTCCTTGTAGCCCTTGGGCGTGCGCACTTCGCCGTTCTCCAGGTGGCAGCCTTCCTCGTCGCCGCTGTGGTAGAGCGGGGCGATGACTTCCTCGCAGAGCTTCGCGCACTCGCCGAGGATGGCGTCGACCATGTCGGGGGTGGCGTCCTGGCCGTTGGCGAGGCTGCGGTAGTGGGCAGGGAAGTCGAAGACTTCGTTGAGCAGGAAGCGGGTGTCGCGCAGGGGCGCCTTGTAGCTGGGCATCGGGACCTCGGCAGGCAGGTGGCAGTCGCGCCGAGTTATACGGCGCACCGGTCACGGCGGCCTTGGCAGCGGGAACGGGGGCGTCTGGCACTTGGGACAATCGCCCGGTGCACGGGCGGGCGATACGGCCATTGACCGGGCCCGAGACGAGCCCTATACAGCTCTCCCTTGTCCGTTCGCTGTCGGGCGCCCCGGTTGGCGGCGGCTGTAGGCGCGGCATGTCGCCGCCGGGCCGGAAAGTGAGGATGCACGCGATGAGTTCGATGTGGCGCACGAGTGGCTGGGTGTTGCTGGGGGCGTCGTTGATCCTGGCGCTGTCACTGGGCATCCGCCACGGCTTCGGCCTGTTCCTGGCCCCGATGAGCGGGGAGTTCGGCTGGGGGCGGGAGGTGTTTGCCTTTGCCATCGCGCTGCAGAACCTGATCTGGGGCCTGTCGCAACCCTTCACCGGGGCCCTGGCCGACCGCTTCGGTGCGACGCGGGCGGTGCTGGTGGGCGGTGTGCTCTATGCGCTGGGGCTGGTGCTGATGAGCCTGTCCCATTCGCCGCTGCAGCTCTCGGCCAGTGCGGGGCTGCTGATCGGCATCGGGCTGTCGGGGACGTCGTTCTCGGTGATCCTCGGGGTGGTCGGGCGGGCGGTGCCGGTGGAGCAGCGCAGCATGGCCATGGGCATTGCGGCGGCAGCCGGTTCGTTCGGCCAGTTCGCCATGCTGCCGGGCTCCCAGGGGTTGATCAGTTGGCTGGGCTGGTCGTCGGCGCTGCTGGCGCTGGGGCTGCTGGTGGCGTTGATCGTGCCGCTGGCGGGGATGCTCAAGGACCGTCCGTTGCCCTGCAAGGGGCCGGAGCAGAGTCTGGCCGAGGCGCTGCGCGAAGCGGCGGTGCATCGCGGGTTCTGGCTGTTGTCGCTGGGCTTCTTCGTCTGCGGGTTCCAGGTGGTGTTCATCGGCGTTCACTTGCCGGCCTACCTGGTGGACCAGCACCTGCCGGCGACCGTGGGCACGACGGTGCTGGCGCTGGTGGGGCTGTTCAATGTGTTCGGCACCTACATCGCCGGCTGGCTGGGCGGGCGCCTGGCCAAGCCTCGGCTGCTGACCGTGCTGTACCTGCTGCGGGCGGTGGTGATCCTGACCTTCCTCTATATGCCGCTGTCGGTGTGGAGCGCCTATGCCTTCGGCATGGCGATGGGGCTGTTGTGGCTGTCTACGGTGCCGCTGACCAACGGCACGGTGGCGACCCTGTTCGGGGTGCGCAACCTGTCGATGCTGGGCGGCATCGTGTTCCTCTTTCACCAGCTCGGGGCCTTCCTCGGTGGCTGGCTGGGTGGCTACCTGTACGACCACTCCGGCAGCTACGAGGTGGTGTGGCAGATCTCCATCCTGCTCAGCCTTATGGCGGCCGCGCTGAACTGGCCGATCCGCGAGCAGCCGGTGGCGCGCCTGCAGGTGGCGCTGTGAAGGCGCGGCTGGCGCTGGCCGCCGGGGCTGCGCTGATGCTGGGCCTGACCGCGCTGGCCTGGTGGGGGTGGCAGCGCGGCGGCCTGGCGCTGCTGCAATTGAACATGAGCCTGTGCTGATTGCCGGCTGACGGGCCCGGCGCTAGCCTTGCTCCACCGCTTGACCCGCCGCGTGCCCGAGGATGCCTGCCATGAAACGCCTGTTCGCCGTGCCCCTGCTCGCCCTGTTCGCCCTGCCCGCCGTGGCGGCGGAGTGCCCACCGCTGTTGCAGCACAGCCTGCCGCAGTTGCGGGCCAAGGCGACGGTGGACCTGTGCGAGCGCTTTGCCGGCAAGCCGCTGCTGATCGTCAACACCGCCAGCCACTGCGGCTTCACCCCGCAGTTCAAAGGGCTGGAGGCGTTGTACCAGCGCTACAGGGCCGAGGGCTTCGAGGTGCTGGGCGTGCCTTCGGATGACTTCAAGCAGGAGGCGGCCAATGTGGAGGAGACCGCGAAGGTCTGCTACGTGAACTACGGCGTGACCTTCACCATGACCGAGCCGCAGCACGTGACCGGTGACGATGCGACGCCGCTCTACCGCGAACTGATCGAGCAGTCCGGCCAGGCGCCGCGCTGGAACTTCTACAAGTACGTGGTGGATCGCCAGGGCCAGGTGGTGGCGCATTTTTCCAGCCTCACCAGCCCGGATGACGAGGACCTGCAGAAGGCCATCCGCCAGGCGCTGGACAGCAAGCCCTGACCCGGCGAGGGGGGCGAAAAGGCTGATCAGCCGGGAGTTTGTTTCAGAATCTTTCGGCTGGTTCCGGTTTGCTTGGCGTTCCCGTGCTAGGGTTCGCGGCCTGTTTGCCACCCCCTCTCCTGGAGACACCCATGTCGATCAAGGACCTGATCCTGGCCGGACTGCTGGCCACCGCCATTCCCACTGCCTTCGCTGCCAAGCCGGCTGCCCCTGTTGAAGAGAGCACTGCCCAGGCCGAACAGGTCGCGGACGAGGACGTGGGTGCCTATGAAGAGCAGAGCATGAGCGAGGAGGAGTTCCTCAACAGCCTGAGCTTCAAGCAGGGCAAGGTGGTGATCGGCGACAACCTGGCCACCCTGGATGTGCCCGAACAGTTCGTCTACCTGGATGGCAAGGACGCCGAGCGCGTGCTGGTGGAGGCCTGGGGCAACCCGCCGGATGCCGAGGAGCCGCTGGGCATGATCCTGCCCAAGGGCATCTCTCCGCTGGCCGATGAATCCTGGGCCGTGACCATCGAATACGAGGAAAGCGGCTACGTGTCCGACGAGGATGCCAGCGACATCGACTACAACGAGATGCTGCAGGGCATGAAGGATGACACCGAGGAAGACAACACCTGGCGCGCCGAGAACGGCTACGAGCCGGTGCAGTTGATCGGCTGGGCCTCCCAGCCGCGCTATGACGCCAACGGGCGCAAGCTGCACTGGGCCAAGGAGCTGAAGTTCGGCGATGCCGAAACCCACACCCTGAACTACAACATCCGCGTGCTGGGCCGTAAGGGCGTGCTGGTGCTGAACTTCATCGCCAACATGGATCAGTTGCCGACCATCGAGCAGAACCTGCCGGCGGTGTTGGCGATGACCGAGTTCAACCCGGGCAACCGCTACGCCGACTTCAACCCGGAACTGGACAAGGTCGCGGCCTACGGCCTGGGCGCGCTGATTGCTGGCAAGGTGGCAGCCAAGACGGGCCTGCTGGCCATCCTGCTGGTGCTGTTGAAGAAGTTCTTCTGGGTGCCGATCGCCATCGGTGGCTGGGTCATTGCCCGTGTCCGTGGGAAGAGGAAGGAGGCCGCCCAGGCTGCCGAGCCGGCCCAGCCGGAGGCGGCGCCGGTGGTGCAGCCGAGCCAGCCGGTCGAACCCGCCGCAACAGTGATGGACCTGAACCGCGAGGAGCCGCCCAAGTCCTGACGGTTGCTGCTGTCCGGGGTGATGCGTCAACCCGGGCACACATGAAAACGCCGCGATACCCGAGAGGGGATCGCGGCGTTTTCGTTTGTGATGTACCCCGGCAGCGGCGCCGCCGGGGTCCAGGTCAGAAGCGGTAGGTGACCTGGGCACCCAGGCCGTGGGCGCTGTTCTTGTAGGTGGAGGAGTAGTTGCCCTTGCTGCTGCTGCTCTGGTTGACGGTGGCTTCGTCTTCCTTGAGGTAGGAGTAGGCGAGGTCCACGGTCCAGTCGTCGCTGGGGCTCCAGGCGGCACCGAGGCTGAGGATCTTGCGGTCGTCGGTGGGGATGCGCGGGGAGCGGTACTCGTTGCGGGTCGGGCTCTGGTCGTAGGCCAGGCCGGCACGCAGGGTCCACTCGCGGTTCAGCTTGTAGGCCGCGCCGACGGCGTAGGACCAGGTGTCGCGCCAGTGCTGTTCTTCGGTGATGGTGCCGAGTGCCCCGGCCAACGGGCCGCGTACACCGTCGTTCTCCACCTTGATTTCCTCCAGGCGGCTCCAGCGGGTCCAGGTGGTGCCGGCGTAGAGGGTCCAGTCGGCGTTCAGGTCGTGGGTGATGGAGAAGTCGACCGACTCGGGCGTTTCCAGGTCCAGGGAGGCGTCGTACTTGCCGGCCGAGCCCGCCAGCACGCCGCTGGTGGAGACGGTGGTGTCGCCACGCAGCTTGTACTTGACCTTGGAGTGGTAGGTCAGGCCCAGACGGGTGCTGGGATCGACCTCGAACAGGACGCCGGCGTTGAAGCCCAGAGCGGTGTCGTCGCCCTTGACCTTGACCTTGCCGTCCGCAGCGCCCGGAACCGGGTTGGGCAGGGCCGAGGTCAGCTCGCCGTCGATGCGGTTGATGGTGGGGCCGAAGCCGACGGAGAGCTGGTCATTGATCTTGTAGCTGACGGTGGGCTGCAGGGTGACCACGCGGACTTCGCTGCGGGTGCCGTAGTAGCGGCCCTGGAAGCCCTTCTCATAGTCGGTCACCAGGCCGAAGGGCACGTACATGCCGAGGCCGAAGGTCCATTTGTCATCGATGGGCTTGACGTAGTAGCCCATGGGCACGCCGATGAACGGGACCATGTCGCCGTCGTTGCTGCCCGAGAAAGAGCCACGGCCATGGTCGATGTCGGTCTTGGCGTCCAGCAGGGCGAAACCGCCGCTGACCTGCTCGCGCTTGAGGCGCGACATGCCGGCAGGGTTGCCGAATACGGTGGAGGCGTCCTCGGCCGAGGAAGAGCGACCGGCGAAGGCAGTACCCATACCGCTAACGCTCTGTTCGTTGATGGCGAAACCGCCGGCGAGGCTGTAGGTAGAGGCGCCGGCAACGGCGAGAGCGAGGCTGGTCTTTATGACTCTTGTGATCACGGTTGACTCCTGGGTCTGGTAAGGCGGGGGCGGAAACTAGCAGGATTTCCAGACCCTTTCCAGCCACGTGAGTTCCCGTCAAATCCGCATTCTAGAGGCTTCCGTGTGGCAAATTGCCGCTAATTTCATGCTTCGTGCAAAAAGGTCTTGGACGCTCGTTCCTGACTGGCTGGTCAGTGATCGGTGTTTCTTAGGCGGCCTGTTGGCGTTGTCCTACGCATCGGTTCCACGCCTCAAGGTAATCGCTGGGATTTCCCTGCGGGTTGAATACGCGCCTCCAGACGTCGGCCATGCCAGGCCAGTCATCCGCCGAGGGCATCACGAGGACTTCGCTTTCCACCAGCAGCCAGGCGATGGCGGTGGCGTAGCGCAGGTTCACCGCGAGTTCCAGGTGGGGAGCGCCGAGGAAGGCGTGCTGGCTGGCAAGGCCCCGTACCAGGCTGGCCAGGTCCGGATCACGTGCCAGGTGCTGGTCCCAGAGTTGGCGATGGTGCGCTTCGCTGATGTGGTAGAGGCCGTAGCCGGCGCGATCCCCGAGGGCCGTGCCAAGGTCGGACTGGCACGCGGCGGCGCCGAGCAGGAGCACTTCGGCCGTGGGGGAGGGACGTTGCAGGTAGGCCAGGGTGGGGCGGATGACGTGTTGGCAGAGGTCGTGTGCGGCGATGCCCATGATGCCCTCGCGAAAGGTGCCGGCGGGGTCGGGGGCGTGTGGCAGCTTCTCGTTCTGGGAAAGGACCCCGCCGGGAGCGGGGTTAGCCGCTCGATTTGAAGTGTAGTGGGATAAAGATGCTGTAAAGGCCTGTTTTTAAACTGTTTGGCGTCTTGCGCAAGGCGCCATATGCCAGACAGTCATTAACAGCTTGCGGAGTAGGCCGCCCGGTGACGGGCGGCCTGGATCACAGGCCGGTGGCCACGGGGCGGCTGGGGTCGGTGATCCATTCGCTCCAGGAGCCTGCATAGAGCGGTGCGAGCGGGTAGCCGGCGAGGCTCAGGGCGAACAGGTTGTGGCAAGCGGTGACGCCGGAGCCGCAGTAGACCACGAGGCTGTCCGTGGGGCGGTCGGCGAGGAAAGCCTGGAACCGCTGGCGCAGGGCCGGGGCGGGCAGGAAGCGGCCGTCGGCGTCGAGGTTGTCGGTGAACACTGCGCATTGGGCGCCGGGGATGTGTCCGGCGACGGGGTCGATGGGTTCCACCTCGCCCTTGAAGCGCGGCAGGGCACGGGCGTCCAGCAGGGTGAGTGCGTGGGCATCGAGGCGGGCCTGGAGCTGACGGGCATCCAGCACCAGGCTGGGGTCGGCTGTACCGGTGAAGCTGCCGTTGCGCTCGGTGGGGTGTTCCGCATCCAGGGGCAGGCCGGCATCGCGCCAGGCCTTCAGGCCGCCGTCGAGCAGGTAGACGCCATCGCGCTTGCCCAGCCAGGCGAGCAGCCACCAGGCGCGGGCGGCGAAGGCGCCGGGGCCGTCGTCATGCAGCACGATGGTGCTGGTGTTGTCCACGCCCCAGCGGCGCAGGGCGGCGACCAGCCTATCCGGCTCCGGCAGCGGGTGGCGTCCGGTGATGCCCGGTTGTACGGGGGCTGAGAGATCGCGCTCGAGATCGGCGAAATGTGCACCCGGGATATGCCCTTCGGCGTGGCTGCGCTGGCCGTAGCTCGTGTCGTCCAGGGCGAAGCGGCAGTCGAGGATCACCAGGCCGGGTTGCTCCAGACGGTGCGCCAGTTCATCGGGGCTGATCAGTTGCGCGAGTGACATGACGGTCTCCTGTGTCGAATCGATGACGTTGCGCATCATAAGGAACGATCGCGCGTTGCGTCGCGCGGATGAACACGAGATGGGAGGGCCACGATGCCAAACCTGCATTCATTCGCCCAGAGCGCTACCCTGGCACGCCGAGTCGGCGTGGTGGTCGGTTCGGTGCTGTGGACGCTGTATTTCTGCTGCCTTGTCCTGTGGCTGGCGCTCTGGCGGCGTCTGGACCGCAAGCGTGTGGACGGCTTCACGCGGGCCTGGTCGCGGGGGCTGTTGCGCCTTGTACGGGTTCGCTTGTCGGTCCATGGGCGTTGGCCGGATTTCAATGATGGTCGGCGCTACCTGATCCTATGCAATCACTCCAGTCACTACGACATTCCGGCGTCTTTTGTGGCGCTGCCGGGCTCCATCCGCATGTTGGCCAAGCAGGAGCTGTCCCGGGTGCCTTTCCTGGGGGCGGCGATGAAGGCGGCGGAGTTCCCGTTCATTGACCGGCACAACCGGCGCCAGGCGCTGGAGGATCTTGCCAAGGCGCGCGCCATGATGGAAAGCGGCATTGTGTTGTGGGCCGCGCCGGAGGGCACGCGTTCCCCGGATGGCCGGTTGCAGCCATTCAAGAAGGGCTGCTTCCACCTGGCCCTGGATACCGATGCGGTGATCGTGCCGGTGGCCATTCGCGGCATTCATCGCGTACTGCCGGCGCGTACCTGGCGTTTCAACCTGGGGTTGCCGGTGTCTGTGCATGTGGGGGAGCCGATCGATGCCAGCCAGTACGATGTGGCGCGGCTGGGGACGCTCATGGAACTGACCCGTGAGCGAATGGAGGCCTTGTTGGAGCCTGGGGTGGCGCAGCCGGAAGCGGTGAGGCAGGGACTGCTGGAGCCGGCCTGAACCTGCTCGCAGCGGCGAAGGGGGAGGGCGGTTAACGAGCCGCCCAGCCTGAGAGGGCTCAGTGCTGTGAACGAGGCATGAAAAAGGGACGCCATTGGCGTCCCTTTTTCATGGAGCAAGCAGGCCTCAGACGGTCGGCTTGTCCTTCTCTTCCTCGCTGGCCTGCTGTTCTGCAGCAGGTTGCTCGGCTTCGACGGTTGCGGCTTCTTCTGCCTGGGCCTCGGCCTGGACGGCTTCAGCTTCGGCGGCCGGTGCGGCCTCTTCGGTCGGCTGAGCTTGTGCCTCGACAGGGGCTTCGGCCACGAGCGGCTCCTCGACCACTGCAGGTGCGGCAGCCTCGGCTTCGACCGGGGCCGCGGCAGCGGTGGCAGCGGCTTCACGGGCCAGGCGCTCGGCCTCCTGCTGGCGACGACGAACCTCGCGAGGATCGTTGGGCGCGCGGCCGGTGCTGCTCACGCTGGTGGTGGGCGCAGCGGGGGCGACTTCGACGCTCGGAGCAGGCTCGGCGACGACTTCTACTGCGGGCTCCGGCTGGGGCTCGGCTGCCTGGGGCTCGACGACAGCAACCGGCTCGGCAGCTTCGGCGACTTCAACCGGCTGAGCTTGAGGCTCGCTGGCCGCTTCGGCGCTTTCGGTCTGCTCGGTCACGGCAGTGATCGGTTCGCTGGCTTCGGGCGCGTAATGCGGCTGGCGCAGCTCAAGGCTGGCCTGCTGCTCGGTGGCCTGGCTGTCGGCGTTCGCTTGGGGCTCTGCCTCGGCTGTCTCTGCTGCTTGGCTGGCGGCTTCGACGGCGATCACGGAGCCGGCGGCGACCGCTGCAACCACGGCAGCATCGGAGGGCTCGTTGGCCTGCTCGGCATCGCCTTCGGCTTCTTCGTTGCCTTCCAGCGACTCGTCGCCATTCACTTCACGCTGACGCTCGCGGCGGTTGCTGCGGCGGCGCTGGCCACGGGAGCGACGACGGGGGCGTTCGCCGTCCGCGCCTTCCTGGCCGTCGTCCAGCAGCTCTTCGCTGTCGTTCAGCAGTTCTTCTTCGCTCTGGGCATTTGCAGCCTGTTCGGGGCGCGGTTGGCGCTCTTCACGGGGCGGACGCTCACCACGCTCGCGGCGGTTCTCCTGACCTTCACGCGGCTCGCGGGCTTCGCGGGGCTGGCGCTCCTCACGGGGCTGACGCTCTTCGCGGGGTTGGCGTTCCTCACGGGCCTGGCGCTCTTCACGCGGTTGGCGCTCTTCGCGAGGCTGACGCTCCTCACGGGGCTGGCGCTCTTCGCGCGGGGCGCGCTCTGCACGAGGTTGGCGCTCTTCGCGCGGCTCACGGCCTTCGCGGGGCTGGCGCTCCTCACGCGGTTGACGGTCCTCGCGAGCCTGACGCTCTTCACGCGGCTGGCGCTCTTCGCGAGGCTTGCGCTCGTCGTCACGACGGCCTTCACGGCCTTCGCGGCGGCGGTTCTGCTGGCGGCCGTTACGACGCTCCTCGCCGGTACGGGCAGGGCGCTCGCTGGTGGTGGCCTTCTCAGGCGCAGGGCTCGGCTCGTCCTTGCCGGCGAACAGGCTGACCAGCGACTTCACCAGGCCCTTGAACAGGCTCGGTTCGGCGGCGGCAACGGCAGCGGTGGGCGGTGCCATCGGGGCCGGGGCGGTCGGTGCGGGAGCCGGACGCTCGGGGGCAACGGTCTTCACGGCGGCCTCCTGGCGAACCAGGGTGCGGGTGGAGGTGGCCGGATGGTGTTCCTCGACTTCGGTCGGGGTCATCTCGTAGCTGGACTGGCCAGTGAGGACTTCCGGGTTGTCGTCGCGCAGGCGCTGGACTTCGAAGTGCGGGGTTTCCAGGTGGTCGTTCGGCAGGATCACGATGCGGGCGCGGGTGCGCAGCTCGATCTTGGTGATGCTGTTGCGCTTCTCGTTGAGCAGGAAGGCGGCGACCGGGATCGGCACTTGGGCACGGACTTCGGCGGTGCGGTCCTTCAGGGCTTCTTCCTCGATCAGACGGAGGATGGCCAGGGACAGGGATTCGACGTCGCGGATGATGCCCTGGCCGTTGCAACGGGGGCAGACGATGCCGCTGGTTTCACCCAGGGACGGGCGCAGGCGCTGGCGGGACATTTCCAGCAGGCCGAAGCGGGAGATGCGGCCAACCTGGACGCGGGCACGGTCGGCTTCGAGGGCTTCGCGGACCTTCTCTTCCACGGCGCGCTGGTTCTTGGCCGGGGTCATGTCGATGAAGTCGATGACGATCAGGCCACCGATATCGCGCAGACGCAGTTGGCGGGCGATTTCCTCGGCCGCTTCCAGGTTGGTCTGCAGGGCGGTTTCTTCGATGTCACCACCTTTGGTGGCGCGAGCGGAGTTGATGTCGATGGACACCAGGGCTTCGGTCGGGTCGATGACGATGGAGCCGCCGGAGGGCAGCTTCACTTCGCGCTGGAAGGCGGTTTCGATCTGGCTCTCGATCTGGAAGCGATTGAACAGCGGGACGCTGTCCTGGTAGAGCTTGATCTTGTTCTGGTACTGCGGCATCACCTGGCGGATGAAACTCAGGGCTTCTTCCTGGGCCTCGACGCTGTCGATCAGCACTTCGCCGATGTCCTGGCGCAGGTAGTCGCGGATCGCGCGGATGATGACGTTGCTTTCCTGGTAGATCAGGAAGGGGGCGCCGCGCTCACCGGAGGCTTCTTTGATGGCACTCCAGAGTTGCAGGAGGTAGTCGAGGTCCCACTGCAGTTCTTCGCTGGAGCGGCCGAGGCCGGCGGTACGCACGATCAGACCCATGTCGGCCGGCGCGTTCAGGCCGTTCAGGGCTTCGCGCAGTTCGTTGCGCTCTTCGCCTTCGATGCGACGGGAGATGCCGCCGGCACGGGGGTTGTTCGGCATCAGCACCAGGTAGCGGCCGGCGAGGCTGATGAAGGTGGTGAGGGCTGCGCCCTTGTTGCCGCGTTCTTCCTTCTCGACCTGGACGATGACTTCCTGGCCTTCGTTGAGCACGTCCTTGATGTTGACGCGGCCCTCGGGGGACTTCTTGAAGTATTCGCGGGAGATTTCTTTCAGCGGCAGGAAGCCGTGACGTTCGGCACCGAAGTCGACGAATGCGGCTTCGAGGCTGGGTTCGATGCGGGTGATGCGGCCTTTATAGATGTTGGCCTTTTTCTGTTCGCGGGCGCCCGACTCGATGTCCAAGTCATACAGGCGTTGGCCGTCGACCAGGGCAACACGCAACTCTTCGGGCTGAGTTGCGTTAATCAGCATTCTTTTCATGTAGTACCGTCGGTTTCCGGGGCTACCGGAAACGGCGATCAGCACACACGACTCTCGCGGTCGGTGTCAGGTGCGTGTCAGGAGCGGATTAATGCTCCCGTGTCCAGCGACATCAGGCCATCTGGCCGGAGTCGCGACGACGTCTCCCGCTGCTGTTGTCGTAACAGAAGCAACGTTTATCAGGAGGAGGAATCAGCCATCGGCAGCGGACGGAATAAAACGTCTTGGTTGAAACGCTGCTACGCAGTCCGACGGTTGTGCATCTCCACCCTACACTTGTCCCTTGAAAATCGGGTGCCGCTCGCAGAATCCGTAGCGGGTTGCATTTACCGCGACCGCCCAAGGGTGGTCACGCGTCATGGCTCAAGGCTTTTTTCTCCGAATAGTCGCTGTTCTGGAGCGAAAATCCTGACGGACGGCCTGACGTCCTGAATGGGTTGCACGTGGCTGGGATGGCAGTCTTGGCGAGCATCCGGGGCACGGCCGCTTTTGGCGGCGTTCGCGACTATAGCAGCAATCATTAAGTGCTTCAAATCCATAAAAAATTGTTATGATCGCCGCCATGACAACTCCCTCCTCTCCGACTTCCGGCGTGCAAATGCTCGAAGTCGCGCCGGAATATGCCGGCCAGCGTATCGATAATTTCCTCCGGACCCAGCTGAAAGGCGTCCCCAAGACTCTGATCTATCGCATCTTGCGCAAGGGTGAGGTGCGGGTGAACAAGGGGCGCATCAAGCCTGAGTACAAGCTTCAGGCTGGAGATGTGGTCCGCGTGCCGCCGCTGCGTCTCGCTGAGCGGGATGAGCAGGTACCGGTTGCCCAGGGGCTGCTTGAGCGTATTGAGGCCGCCATTGTTTACGAGGACAAGGGTTTGATCGTCCTCAATAAGCCAGCAGGCATCGCTGTGCATGGTGGCAGTGGTCTCAGCTACGGGGTGATCGAGGCGTTTCGTCAGTTGCGGCCCGATGCGCGTGAGCTTGAGTTGGTCCATCGCCTGGATCGGGATACCTCGGGTCTGCTGATGATCGCCAAGAAACGCAGCATGTTGCGCCATCTCCACGAGGCACTGCGCGGTGATGGGGTGGACAAGCGTTACCTCGCTTTGGTTCGGGGCAGTTGGCCGACGTCGAAGAAGAAGGTCAGCGCGCCACTTCTGAAGAACACCTTGCGATCCGGCGAGCGGATGGTGGAAGTAAGTGATGAGGGTAAGGATGCTTTGACCGAGTTCCGCGTGCTGCGGCGTTTTGGTGAGTTCGCCACTTTGATCGAGGCGAGCCCGATCACTGGACGGACCCATCAGATTCGCGTTCACACTCGCCATGCCGGTCATGCCATTGCTGGCGATCCGAAGTATGGGGATGAGGATTTTTCCCGGGAAATCCGTGAGCTGGGCGGCAAGCGTCTGTTCCTGCATGCTTATGCGCTCTCCCTGGTGCTGCCCGATGGCACGCCTCTAAATCTTGAGGCGCCAGTGGATGAGGCGTGGTCGCAGACCCTGGAGCGGATTGGTGCCTGACTATCAACTGCTGATCTTCGATTGGGATGGAACTCTGGTGGATTCCATCTCGCGCATCGTCGAGTCCCTTCGAGTGGCGGCTGATGCTTGCGATTTACCGCAATTGGACGATTCGGCCCTCAAGGGCATCATCGGTCTCGGCTTGCCCGAGGCGATTGCAGTGCTTTACCCGGACCTGGCTGATCCGCAGCGGATCGCTCGCTATCGAGAGGTCTATGCCTCGCACTACAGTCATCTGGAAGCGGCCCCGTCGCCGCTCTTTGCGGGTGTGGAAGATGCGCTGGAGTCGTTTCGCGAGGCTGGCTATCGCCTGGCGGTGGCAACGGGCAAGACGCGGCGCGGGCTTGATCGTGTTCTGGCGGGGCGAGGTTGGGAGCGCTATTTCGATATCACTCGCTGCGCTGATGAAGCTGCGAGTAAGCCTGATCCCCTGATGCTGTGCCAGATCATGGCGCACTGCGGTGTCGATGTCGGTGCGTCGCTGATGGTGGGGGATTCGCCCTTTGATCTGCGCATGGCGCGCAATGCGGGAATGGACTGCGTGGCGGTCGGTTACGGCGCACAGTCGCTGGATGTCCTGCGGCTGGAGTCGCCGACACTAGCAATCGAGCATTTTGATGAGCTTCGCCATTGGCTTGCCAGTGGTGCGAACAATCCAGTGAACAAGGTGGAACTGCATGTCTGATGAATGGAACGCATCGGCACCCGCTGGTGGTGATGACAAGAGTTGGAAGCTGCTTGAAAAGGCAGTCCTGGCGGGCGTTCAGGAACAGCGGCGAGCCAGGCGCTGGGGTATTTTCTTCAAGCTCCTGACCTTCTTTTATCTGTTCGGCGCGCTGCTGATGTTTTCGCCGTTGTTCGATCTGCAGAAGACGGCGGCACGTGGTGAGACCCATACGGCACTGGTCGAGGTTCGCGGCATGATTGCGGACAACGAGGCTGCGAGTGCCGACAACATCGTGAGCAGTCTCAGGGCGGCCTTCGAGGATCCGAAGACCAAGGGTGTTGTGCTGCGCATCAACAGCCCGGGCGGCAGCCCCGTCCAGTCGGGCTACATCTATGACGAGATCCGGCGGCTGCGGGGTGAGCATCCCGATACCAAGGTCTATGCGGTGATCACTGATCTTGGGGCATCTGGTGCCTACTACATTGCCAGTGCGGCGGATGAGATCTATGCGGACAAGGCAAGCCTGGTGGGGTCCATTGGTGTCACGGCGGCCAGCTTCGGCTTCGTCGACCTGATGGGTAAGCTGGGTGTCGAGCGTCGTGTCTATACCTCGGGCGAGCACAAGGCGTTCCTTGATCCGTTCCAGCCTCAGAAGGACGACGAAACTCGCTTCTGGCAGGGTGTGCTGGATACCACTCATCGCCAGTTCATCGAGAGTGTGAAGAGGGGGCGAGGTGATCGGCTGAAGGTCGATGGGCATCCCGAACTCTTTAGCGGCCTGGTCTGGTCCGGTGAGCAGGCTCTTGAGCTGGGTCTGGTGGATAAGCTCGGTAGCACCAGCTACGTGGCGCGCGAGGTCATCGGTGCCAAAGAAATCGTCGACTACACGAAGCAGGACACGCCGTTCGATCGCTTTGCCAAGCGCCTGGGTGCGAGCATGGCTGAGCAGTTGGCAATGTGGATGGGGTTCCAGGGGCCTTCGCTGCGCTGAACCTCGCAGGTAGTTGCCAGAAAAGCCCGGCTTGTGCCGGGCTTTTTCGTATCAGGGGACCTGCCGGCCTTCGGCGAGCAGCATGTCCACCAGGCGGATCAGTGGCAGGCCAACCAGGCTGGTGGCGTCCTCTCCCTCTGTGGTGCGGAACAGTGCGACGCCGAGCCCTTCCGCCTTGAAGCTGCCGGCGCAGTCGTAGGGCTGCTCTGCCTGCAGGTATCGCTCGATGGTGGCTTCGTCCAGTTTGCGGAAGTGCACGGTGAAGGGGATGCAATCCACCTGGCAGCTGCCGGTTCGCGTATTGAGCAGGGCGAGGCCAGTCAGGAAGCTCACGCTGGCACCGCTCGCGGCCATGAGTTGTTGCTTGGCGCGGGTGAAGTCGCCGGGCTTGCCCAGTACCTGCTGGCCGAGTACGGCGACCTGGTCGGAGCCGATGATCAGGTGTTGGTCATGGATGTGCGCCAGGGCTCGGGCCTTCTGTTCGGCGAGACGGCGCACGAGGTGCTCGGCGCTTTCACCTGGGTGACGTGTTTCATTGATGGCGGGCGCGCTCCAGGTGAAGGGAAGGCCCAGGCGCTCCAGCAGGGCGCGCCGGTAGGGTGAGCTGGATGCGAGCACCAGATTGGTCATGATCGACTCCGCGAAAAAGTGCCGCGATTCTATCGGGCGTGCCGCGCGGCGGACAGGTCGGAATTTGTTTTGACAGGGCAGGGGGGCATCCCTAGAATACCGCGCCTATGTTGAATGGGCCGATTCCAACTCACGTCGATCCGCGCAAGATGGCCGATCGCAGCGCCACCCTTCAGGGTGAGCTGCCTCTCGCCAGTCTCGAGCGTTTGTGCGATCCCCTCTCCGATGACGCAGGTCGCGTCACCGTGAAGCTTTCGTTCGAGCGCGACGAGCAGCGCACTGTGGTGATCCACAGCGAGCTCGACGTCGAGGTCAAGATGGTATGTCAGCGTTGCCTGGAGCTGGTCGCGCTGCCGATCCACAGCGAGTGTACGTACGCCGTGGTGAAGGAGGGTGCGGACAGCCAGTCACTGCCCAAGGGCTATGACGTGCTGGAAGTGGGTGAGGATCCGCTGGATCTTCTGACTCTGGTCGAGGACGAGCTTCTGCTGGCCTTGCCCATTGTTCCGGCCCATGACCCTGAAGAATGCCAGCAGCCGGCGGGGCTTGATGAGCCCGAACCGAGCGAGGACGAGGTTCCGCGGTCCAACCCGTTCAGCGTACTGGCGCAGTTAAAGCGTGACCCAAACGTTTAGGAGTTAATTGATTATGGCTGTTCAGCAGAACAAAAAATCCCGCTCTGCCCGTGACATGCGTCGCTCCCACGACGCCCTCGAGGCCAATGCCCTGTCCGTCGAGAAGAGCACCGGTGAAGTTCACCTGCGCCACCACGTCTCCCCGGACGGCTTCTACCGTGGTCGCAAAGTGATCGACAAGGGCTCGAACGAGTAATCCTTGTCCGTCTCTGTTATAGCGATTGACGCAATGGGCGGGGACTTCGGTCCCCGTTGCATTGTTCCGGCCAGCATTGCCTGCCTGGCTGAGTTTCCCTCCTTGCATCTGGTTCTTGTCGGCCAGGCTCCCGTCCTTGAAGATCTCATCGCCTGCGAAAGCGGAGTCGATCGCCGGCGGCTGTCCGTCGAGCATGCTGCCGAAGTGGTGGCGATGGACGAGCGCCCCTCGCAGGCGCTGCGCGGCAAACCCGACTCCTCCATGCGTGTCGCTCTGGACCTCGTCCGTGCCGGGCGTGCCCATGCTTGCGTGAGCGCCGGCAATACCGGTGCGTTGATGGCGCTTTCCCGCTACGTACTCAAGACCCTGCCGGGGATTGATCGGCCTGCCATGGTCACCGCGATCCCTACGGCGCGTGGCCATTGCCACCTGCTGGATCTGGGGGCCAACGTGGATTGCAGTGCCGAGCACCTTTACCAGTTTGCGGTGATGGGAAGCGTTGCTGCTGAGGCGCTCGGGTTGCGCAGCCCTCGTGTGGCGTTGCTGAACGTCGGCACGGAGGACATCAAGGGCAACCAGCAGGTCAAGCTCGCGGCAAGCCTGCTTCAGCAGGCCAATGGGTTGAACTACATCGGCTACATCGAGGGCGATGCGCTGTATCGCGGCGAAGCGGATGTGGTGGTCTGCGATGGCTTCGTCGGCAATATCCTGCTCAAGTCCAGCGAGGGTCTGGTGGCGATGATTGCCGCGCGCATCGAGTCCCTGTTCACCGAGAATCTTGGCTCCCGTCTGGTCGGTGCGCTGGCGCTGCCGCTGTTGAGTCGCCTCAAGGGCGACCTGGCTCCGTCCCGCCACAACGGTGCGAGCTTCCTCGGGCTGCAGGGGATTGTGGTGAAGAGTCACGGCTCCGCAGGGGCGGATGGCTTCCAGAGTGCGATTCGTCGTGCCGTCATCGAGGTGCGGGAGAATCTGCCGCAGAGACTCCATGGGCGGCTTGAGGATCTGTTGCTCTAGGATGTGACCGTTGGACGAGGGCTGTCATCCAACTGTCAGTCCGTTGCGCCCGGCCTGCCGGGTGCGCGAATCGAACAAGGCAAACACGGGAACCGTTCCAATGTCCGCATCCCTCGCATTCGTTTTCCCCGGCCAGGGCTCCCAGTCCCTTGGCATGCTGGCCGAGCACGGTGCTTCGAGTCGTCTGGTCGTCGATACTTTCGGCGAGGCCTCTGAAGCCCTCGGCTATGACCTGTGGACCCTGACCCAGCAGGGGCCAGAGGAAGATCTCAATCAGACCGACAAGACCCAGCCCGCGATCCTGACAGCATCCATTGCGCTGTGGCGCCTGTGGCAGCAGGAGGGTGGTGTGCGTCCGGCTTTTGTTGCCGGTCACAGCCTGGGCGAGTACTCCGCTCTGGTGGCAGCAGGCAGCCTGCAGTTCGCTGACGCCGTGAAGCTCGTCGAGCAACGTGGGCGGTTGATGCAGCAGGCTGTCCCGGCTGGTCAGGGTGGCATGGCAGCCATCCTTGGGCTGGAGGACGCTGATGTGCTGGCCGCTTGCGCCGAGGCTGAAAAGGGTGACGTGGTCAGTGCAGTGAATTTCAACGCCCCAGGCCAGGTGGTGATCGCGGGTTCGGCTGCGGCCGTCGAGCGTGCCATCGAAGCCTGCAAGGCGCGTGGTGCCAAACGTGCGATGCCGCTGCCGGTTAGCGTGCCGTCCCACTGTGCCCTGATGAAGCCTGCTGCAGAGCGTTTCGCCGAGTTTGTCCAGGCGCTGGACTGGAAGGCGCCCGAGATCGCGCTGGTGCAGAACGTCAGCGCCTCGGTGGTGACCGATCTTGATGTGCTCAAGGCCGACCTCCTGGCTCAGCTCTACAGTCCGGTCCGCTGGGTTGAGTCGATGGTGCGCCTGTCCGAGCAGGGTGTGACCGATCTCGTCGAGTGCGGCCCCGGCAAGGTCCTGAGTGGCCTGAACAAGCGCTGCGTCAAGGGCATCGCCACCCATAACCTGGATACCCCCGACGCCTTCGCAGCCGCTCGCGCTGCGCTGGCCTGATCAAGGAGAAGACCATGAGTCTGCAAGGTAAGGTCGCACTGGTTACCGGCGCGAGCCGTGGTATCGGCCAGGCCATCGCCCTGGAACTGGGCCGCCAAGGTGCCGTCGTCATCGGCACCGCCACCACGCCGGGCGGCGCCGAGCGCATTGCCGAATACCTGAAGGAACACGGCATCGAAGGGGCCGGCCTGGTTCTGGATGTCAGCAGCGATGAATCCGTCGCCAGCACGCTGGAGCACATCCAGCAGCATCTGGGGCAGCCGCTGATCCTGGTGAACAATGCCGGCATCACCCGTGACAACCTGATGCTGCGCATGAAAGACGACGAATGGTTCGACGTCATCAATACCAACCTGAACAGCCTGTTCCGCTTGAGCAAGGCGGTTCTGAGGGGCATGACCAAGGCGCGCTGGGGCCGCATCATCAACATCGGCTCCGTGGTCGGTGCGATGGGCAACGCCGGCCAGGCCAACTACGCCGCTGCCAAGGCCGGTCTAGAGGGCTTCGGTCGTGCGCTGGCCCGTGAAGTGGGCTCTCGCGCCATCACCGTCAACTCCGTTGCCCCTGGCTTCATCGATACCGACATGACCCGCGAACTGCCCGATGCGCAGCGCGAGGCTCTGTTGACCCAGATTCCGCTGGCTCGCCTCGGCCAGGCCGAGGAGATTGCGAAGGTGGTCGGATTCCTCGCTTCCGATGGTGCTTCCTACGTCACAGGGGCTACCATTCCGGTGAACGGTGGGATGTACATGAGCTGAATGTGACGAATCCCCTCAGGAAACTGTCATACGAGCTGTCTAAAATCCGGTACTTGAGTGCAATTGGGTTCTGGACGGCTCCTGACGGGGCCTGAAGGGGTTCGGAGTCCTGCTTGAAAAGCAGAAAACCCTTTCTATACACTGCAGCCCAAGCTGCACGGATTTTTCCATAGGAGTGAAAACAAGGTATGAGCACCATCGAAGAACGCGTCAAGAAGATCGTCGCCGAGCAACTGGGCGTCAAAGAAGACGAAGTCACCAACAGCGCTTCCTTCGTTGAAGACCTGGGCGCCGACTCCCTTGACACCGTTGAGCTGGTGATGGCTCTGGAAGAGGAATTCGAGACCGAGATTCCGGACGAGCAAGCCGAGAAGATCACCACCGTTCAGGAAGCCATCGATTACATCAACGCTCACGCGCAATAAGTAATCGTCGGTTCCCCGACCTGGAAAAGCCGCACGACCCTGAAGGTCGTGCGGCTTTTCTTTAAGCGGTTTTTGTCGCCGATCAGCAACATGTAAAAAGGAGAGCGCTGTGTCGCGTAGACGCGTCGTGATCACAGGTATTGGCATGCTGTCGCCCTTGGGTAACAACGTTGCCGACAGTTGGCAAGGCATCCTGGCTGGCCGCAGTGGCATCGGCCTCATCGAGCATATGGATCTGTCGGCCTATGCCACCCGTTTCGGCGGTTCGGTCAAGGGCTTCGATGTTGAGCAGTACCTGTCGGCCAAGGAAGCACGAAAGCTCGACCTGTTCATCCAATACGGCTTGGCTGCCAGTTTCCAGGCGGTGCGCGACGCTGGTCTGGAAGTGACCGATGCCAACCGCGAGCGCATCGGCGTAGCCATGGGCTCGGGCATCGGTGGCCTGACCAACATCGAGAACAACTGCCGTTCGTTGATCGAGCAGGGGCCGCGGCGCATTTCGCCGTTCTTCGTTCCAGGCTCGATCATCAACATGGTGTCCGGCTTCCTGTCGATCCACCTGGGAATCCAGGGGCCGAACTATGCCATCGCCACTGCATGCACCACCGGCACCCACTGCATTGGCATGGCGGCACGCAACATCGCCTATGGTGAAGCGGATGTGATGATCGCCGGCGGCTCCGAGATGGCGGCCTGTGGCCTCGGCCTCGGCGGCTTCGGTGCGGCCCGTGCGCTGTCCACCCGCAACGACGAGCCGACCCGCGCGAGCCGTCCGTGGGACAAGGGGCGCGATGGCTTCGTGCTGTCGGATGGTGCGGGGGCGCTGGTGCTTGAAGAACTGGAGCACGCCCGTGCCCGTGGCGCCACCATCTATGCCGAGCTGGTCGGCTTCGGCATGAGTGGCGATGCCTTCCACATGACCTCTCCGCCGGATGACGGCGCCGGTGCCGCGCGCTGCATGCGCAATGCCCTGCGTGATGCCGGTCTGAATGCGGACCAGGTGCAGTACATCAATGCCCATGGCACCTCGACGCCGGCCGGTGACCTGGCGGAAGCCGCTGCCGTTAAGAGTGTCTTCGGCGATCACGCCTACCGTGTTGCGGTGAGCTCGACCAAGTCGATGACCGGTCACCTCCTGGGTGCTGCCGGGGCCGTTGAGGCGATCTTCAGCGTGCTGGCGATCCGCGACCAGGTGGCTCCACCGACCATCAACCTGGAGGAGCCGGACGAAGGCTGCGACCTGGATTTCGTGCCTCACCAGGCGCGCTCCATGCCTATCGACGTCGTCCTGTCCAACTCCTTCGGCTTTGGCGGCACCAACGGTTCCCTGGTGTTCCGTCGCTTCGAGGGTTGATGGACGACTGGATCGATGGCCGGCCGGCCGCCTCCCTTCCCATCAGGGATCGCGGCTTGGCCTACGGCGATGGACTGTTCGAGACCATCGCCGTTCGCCGGGGCGTTCCAAGCCTGTTGGAGCGTCATCTGGCGCGCTTGGCTGAAGGCGCGCGTCGGCTCTTCCTGTCCCTGGATCTGGAGACCGTTCGTAACGAGCTCCTGGCATTCTCCGCCGAATTGGGGGAGGGCGTCGCAAAGCTCATCGTCACCCGGGGTGATGGCCTGCGCGGCTATGCACCCTCCAGCGGCCCTGCTCGTCGCCTGCTGATGGCCAGTCCATTACCTGCCTACCCGTCGGTATGCGCTGAGGAGGGCATTGAGCTCTTTTCCTGTTCTACCCGCCTGGCCGAACAACCTTTGCTGGCAGGCCTCAAACATTTGAACCGGCTTGAACAGGTGCTCGCGCGCGCCGAGTGGAGCGACCCTCGTTATGCGGAGGGGCTCATGCGGGACCATTCGGGCCGGTTGATCGAGGGCGTGTTCAGCAACCTCTTCCTGGTGCGTGATGAGCAGTTGCTGACGCCGGATCTGCAGCGCTGTGGCGTGCGGGGCGTCATGCGCGCGGCGTTGCTGGACTTGGCTGTCGCCGAGGGTGTCAAAGTCCAGGTCCGCGACATCGCCTTCGACGAACTGGCGTTTGCCGACGAGGTCTTCACCTGCAACAGTCTTTATGGCATCTGGCCGGTGCGTGCATGCGGCGAGCATGTCTGGTCGGTGGGGCCGCTCACCCGTAAACTGCAGCCCCTTGCCCTCGCCCAACTGGATTGCTGATTCGTGATACGCAAATTGCTCATGCTGCTGCAGGGTGGCCTGTTCCTCGCTGGCCTCTTGCTGGCGTTCGCGGGTTGGCAACAGCATTTGGCTCTTAGCCAGACCCTCAATCTTGGCGAGGAACGTCTGCTCGACGTGCCGAACGGCGCCACGCCCGGTGGTGTGCTCAATCGACTGGAAGAGCGGGGTGTCATCCACAGTGCCTTCTGGTTGCGCCAGTATTGGCGTTTCAACCTTTCCGGTCAGGCCCTGCACAGCGGTGAGTACCGCATGACTCCTGGCATGACTGCCGAAGGGTTGCTCGGGCTCTGGCAGCGAGCCGAGGTCGTCCAGTACAGCCTCACCTTGGTCGAAGGCTGGAACTTCCGCCAGTTGCGTGCCGCGTTGGCCAAACAGGCCAGACTGGAGCAGACCCTGGCGGGTTCCAGCGATGAGGAGGTGATGAGGCGCCTCGGCCTGGAAGGCAAGCATCCTGAGGGGCGGTTCTTCCCCGATACCTACCGTTATGTCCGCGGTATGCGAGACATCGATCTGTTGCGCCAGGCTCACCAACGGTTGGAACGGGTTCTGGACGAGGAGTGGCAGTCCCGTGCCCAGGGCTTGCCCTACAAGAACGCATATGAGGCGCTGATCATGGCCTCGATGGTGGAGAAGGAAACCGGGGTACCGGAGGAGCGCGGGCAGATCGCTGGCGTATTCATCCGTCGGCTCCAGCAGGGCATGCTGCTGCAGACTGACCCCACGGTGATCTACGGCCTGGGTGAGCGGTATACCGGCAAGATCACCCGTGCCCACCTGCGAGAGGCCACTCCTTACAACACCTATGTCATTGCCGGAATGCCGCCAACACCCATCGCCATGGTGGGGCGCGAGGCCATCCACGCGGCCCTCAACCCGGTGGAAGGCAAAAGCCTCTACTTCGTCGCCCGTGGCGACGGTAGCCACGTTTTTTCGGAGACCCTCGAAGCGCACAACAAGGCGGTCCGTGAGTTCCAGCTCAACCGCCGTGCGGACTACCGCTCGAGTCCCGCTCCCGTCAGCAAGAAGGACACCCCGTGAACGGCCTGTTCATTACGCTCGAAGGCCCCGAAGGGGCCGGCAAGAGCACCAATCGCGACTTCATCGCCTCTCGCCTGCGCGAGCGTGGCGTTGAAGTCCTGCTAACCCGCGAGCCCGGTGGCACGCCGCTGGCCGAGCGCATCCGCGAGTTGCTGCTGGCGCCCAGTGACGAGTCGATGGCGGTGGATACCGAGCTGCTGCTGATGTTCGCCGCACGCGCCCAGCACCTGGATCGTGTCATTCGTCCAGCCCTCGAGGCTGGGCAGGTGGTGCTGTGTGACCGGTTCACCGACGCTACCTACGCCTATCAGGGGGGAGGGCGGGGGGTGCCGATGGCGCGTATTGCTGAACTGGAACGCTTCGTCCAGGGCAGCCTGCGTCCGGACCTGACTCTGGTGTTCGACCTGCCGGTGGAAGTGGGCCTCCAGCGTGCAGCGGCTCGAGGCCGGCTGGATCGCTTCGAGCAGGAGGATCGCAGCTTCTTTGAAGCCGTCCGACAGACCTATCTGGAGCGGGCGGACCAGGCGCCCGAGCGCTACCGGGTGATCGACGCGGCGAAGCCCCTTGCTGATGTCCAGCGCTACCTGGATACCCTCTTGCCTGAACTGCTGGAGCGTTGCCATGGCTGAGGCCTACCCCTGGCAGGATTCGCTTTGGCAGCACCTGGCCGGACGCACGCGTCATGCCCACGCCTACCTTCTGCATGGGCCGGCAGGCATCGGTAAGCGCGCGCTCGCCGAACGCCTGATGGCTCGGTTGTTGTGTCAGCAACCTTCGGGAAACGATGCCTGTGGCCAGTGCAAATCGTGCTTCCTGCTTGCCGCGGGTACTCACCCTGACAACTACGTGCTGGAGCCCGAGGAGATCGACAAGGCGATCCGTGTCGATCAGGTGCGAGACCTGGTGGATTTCGTCGTGCAGACCGCTCAACTGGGTGGACGCAAGGTCGTACTGCTCGAGCCGGCCGAGTCCATGAACCTGAACGCAGCCAATGCCTTGCTCAAGAGTCTTGAGGAGCCCTCCGGCGACACCGTGCTGTTGCTCATCAGCCACCAGCCGAGTCGCCTGCTGCCCACCATCAAGAGCCGCTGTGTGCAGCAGGCGTGCCCGTTACCAGGCGAGGCCGAGAGTCTGACCTGGCTCGCCCGAGCGTTGCCTGACAGTGATGCCGCGACTCGCGCGGACCTGTTGGCTCTGGCCGGCGGCTCGCCCTTGACCGCACTGCGTCTGCACGGACAAGGCGTGCTGGAGCAGCGTGCCCAGGTGGTGGAGGGGGTTAAGAAACTGATCAAGCAGCAGGTCGGTGTCAGCCAACTGGCCGAAGGCTGGAATGCGCTGCCGCTGGTATTGCTGTTCGACTGGTTTTGCGACTGGGCCCAGTTGATGCTGCGTTACCAGTTGACGCAGGACGAGGCGGGACTGGGGCTGGCAGACATGCGCAAGGTCGTCCAGTACCTGGCAGACAAATCCTCCCAGGCCAAGGTGCTGGCGATGCAGGAGTGGCTCCTGCAGCAGCGGCAAAAGGTGTTGGGCAAGGCCAATCTCAACCGTGTCTTGCTTCTCGAAGCCTTGCTGGTGCAGTGGGCAAGCTTGCCCGGACCGGGCTAGAATCGCCCACTGAGCCAGCCAGCAGGAACGCCGAATGAGTCTCCCACCCAATCTAGGCCCGCGTAACGGGATCCTGTCCCTGACGATCAAGGACAAGTCCGTGCTTTACGCCGCCTACATGCCGTTCATCAAGAACGGTGGCCTGTTCATTCCCACCAACAAGAGCTACAAGCTCGGTGACGAGGTGTTCATGCTGCTGAACCTGATGGATGAGCAGGAGAAGATCCCGGTGGCGGGCAAGGTGGTGTGGATCACCCCGAAGGGCGCCCAGGGCAACCGGGCTGCCGGCATTGGTGTGCAGTTCAACGATGGCGACACCACTGCCCGCAACAAGATCGAGACCTACCTGGCCGGTGCGCTGAAGTCTGATCGCCCCACCCACACCATGTAATCCCCGGCGCCGCCGACGGGCGGCGCTTCCCTGTATCCCTCCAGTGGCACCCCGCACCATGTTGGTCGACTCTCATTGTCATCTTGATCGCCTTGATCTGGCTGCCCATGGCGGCTCGCTTGACGCAGCACTCGACGCGGCTCGCGCCCGAGGTGTTGGGCAATTCCTCTGCATTGGCGTGAGCGCCGACAACGCTGGCGCAGTCAAGGCCCTGGCCGACCGCTACGGTGATGTGCACTGCTCGGTCGGTGTACACCCGCTGGATCTCGCGCCCGGTCAGCCCCCAGCCCTGGACTGGTTGCTGCAGGAGCTTGACCACCCGCGTGTGGTGGCCATTGGCGAGACCGGGCTCGACTATCACTACGAGCCGGAAGCAGCGGAGCTCCAGCAGCAGGCTTTCCAGTTGCACCTTGAGGCTGCGCGGATCACCGGCAAGCCGGTCATCATTCATACCCGCGAGGCGAGGGCGGACACCCTCGCCCTGCTGCGCGAAGCCGCGCTGCCCCAAGCGGGCGTGTTGCATTGCTTCACTGAGGACTGGGACATGGCCCGCGCTGCACTCGACATCGGCTTCTACATCTCCCTGTCGGGGATCGTCACCTTCCGCAATGCCGAGGCGCTGCGTGAGGTTGCTCGCCAGGTTCCAGCCGATCGGCTACTGGTAGAGACCGATTCCCCCTACCTGGCACCGGTGCCCCACCGGGGCAAGGCGAACCTGCCGCAGTATGTGCGCGAGGTGGCGGAGTTCCTGGCAGAGCTGCGGGGTGTGTCCTATGACGTGCTGGCCGAGCAGACCACGGCCAACTTCTACCGCCTGTTCCCGCTGGCGCAGCCGGCTGCCTGACGCGCGGGCAAAAAAAACCCGGGTTCTGGGGGATGAATCCGGGTCAAGACCATTAGGAGTAAACAAAGTACGCGATCCTCAGTACTTTGGCCGGTGGGGCACTTGGGGGAGATGCCGCACGCCGGTAAAGGGAAGTATTGGCCAATATCCCCGAGCGTCCAGAGAAGATCGGTCGTTTTTTAAACAGATTTGGAATACCTCCGCCCCCGCTGAGTCCCCCCTGTTCCTGTCTACCGTCTTGCATGTCGCAGCCCCGAAAGGGTGAGGGTAATGTGACTTTTTCCCTTTTATCGGACTTGCTATGGGCGTTTAATTGCCTGGCGTCGCCTTATAGATTGCTGATCGCATCTGGTCGATTTGATGTCTGGATGGCTTGAGGGCGTTTCGTTCGGAAGGGGCAGAAGCCTTCTGGGTCGTGCTTTACAGCCATCTGGCTGCGTGACGGCTACCGCCTAATATGCTCGGCTGGGTGTCGGCAATACGCTCATAGTCGGATGTTCCGTGCATTTTGTCGGCATTTAGGCATAATACGCGGCTTGATTTTTGACCCTATAGTCCCTTTATGCAGAAAGAACCCCGTAAAGTCCGTGAGTTTCGCCGCCGCGAGCAGGAAATCCTCGATACCGCGCTCAAACTGTTCCTTGAGCAGGGCGAGGACAGCGTCACCGTCGAGATGATTGCCGACGCAGTGGGTATCGGCAAAGGCACGATCTACAAGCACTTCAAGTCCAAGGCGGAGATCTACCTTCGCCTGATGCTGGACTACGAGCGCGACCTGAACGAGCTGCTCCACTCGGCGGACGTTGACCGCGACAAGGAAGCGCTGTCCCGCGCCTATTTCGAGTTCCGCATGCGGGACCCGCAGCGCTACCGGTTGTTCGACCGCTTGGAAGAAAAAGTGGTGAAGAACAGCCAGGTGCCCGAGATGGTGGAGCAGTTGCACAAGATCCGTGCGTCCAACTTCGAGCGCCTGACCCAGTTGATCAAGGGACGTATCGCCGAAGGCAAGCTGGAGGATGTTCCGCCGTACTTCCACTATTGCGCGGCTTGGGCGCTGGTGCATGGCGCCGTTGCGCTCTACCACTCGCCCTTCTGGAGCAACGTTCTGGAAGACCAGGAAGGCTTCTTCCAGTTCCTGATGGACATTGGCGTGCGCATGGGCAACAAGCGCAAGCGTGACAATGAGTCGCTGTCCGGCTGAGTGATGGACGCCTGCTGGGCGCCGAGCCATGGGACGAGCTCGGGGCCCGGCGATATACTGCGCTACCCCCTCCTTGGAGCGTCCCGTGATCGTCGATCGACAAGGCAGGCGGTTTCGCAACCTGCGCATCAGCCTCACTGCCGCTTGCAACTACGCCTGCACCTACTGCGTACCTGACGGCAAGCGCCTGGTCGCCGCCCATGACGAGTTGTCTGCCGATGCGCTGGTGCGCGGTGTGGCTTACCTGATCGAAGCAGCGGGCATCGAGCGATTACGCATCACCGGCGGCGAGCCCCTGGTCAGCCCCAAGCTCGAAGCCTTTCTGGATGGCATCGACCAGCTCGGCCTCGATGACGTCAGCCTGACCACCAACGGCCAGTTGCTCTCCCGCAAGTTGCCCGCGCTGCTTGCCAGTGGCATCCGCCGCCTCAATGTCTCCCTGGATACCCTTGACGCCGATGCCTTCCGCCGGATCGCCAGGGGAGGGGACCTGGCGTCCGTGCTTCGTGGAATGGATGAAGCGGCCGCTGCCGGGGTCAGGATCAAGGTCAACATGGTGCCGCTGCGGGGTCAGAACCTCGATCAGGTGCTGCCCCTGCTGGAGTACTGCCTGGCGCGCGGTTTCGAGCTGCGCTTCATCGAGCTGATGCGCATGGGGCATCTGGCCCGCGACGCCGCCGGCTTCCAGCGTCAGTTCGTCGGCCTGGATGAGTTGCTGGCCGCCATTGGCGAGCGGTACGCCTATGTTCAGGCCGATGCGCCGGTGGACGCGACGGCGTTGCGCTATGAGATTCCGGGGCGCGGCCACTTCGGGGTGATCGCCAATGAGAGCGTGCCCTTCTGCCGGACCTGTTCGCGGCTGCGCCTGTCGTCCACGGGCTGGCTGCATGGCTGCCTGTCCTCCAGCAATCGCCACTATGTGGGGGACTTGCTGCACAAACCCCGTCACCAGGCACTCCCTGCACTGCAGCGGCTGCTCGTCAGCGCGTTGGCGGACAAGCAGGATGTCGCCTTCTCCGGTGGTGTGACGGTCATGAAGATCATCGGCGGCTGATGGCCGCCTCGGCGAGAAACAGCCCATGAGCTTTCCCGTTTCCTATATCGAACCCGTGTTCCGGCCGCCGAGTGAGGCGAACTCCCTGATCCTGCCGGTGACCAACGGCTGTTCGTGGAACCAGTGCACCTTTTGCGAGATGTACACACAGCCCCAGAAGAAATTCCGGGCGCGTGACGAAGCGCAAGTGCTGGAGGAAATCCGCCGCTGCGGCGAGCAGCTGATCGTCCAGCGGGTATTCCTGGCCGATGGCGATGCGCTGGTGCTGCCGACTCACCGCCTGCTGACGATCCTTCGCGCCATTGCCGAACACCTGCCGGAGGTGACGCGCGTCTCCAGCTATTGCCTGCCGAGGAACTTGCGTCGCAAGTCGGTCGAGGAGCTGAAGGAGTTGGCCGATGCAGGCTTGGGGATGGTGTATGTCGGTGCCGAGTCGGGGGACGACGAGGTGCTGGCCCGGGTCAACAAGGGTGAAACTGCGGCCTCGACCCGCGATGCCTTGCTGAAGCTCGGCGAGGCTGGCATCAACCGTTCGGTGATGATCCTCAACGGGCTGGGCGGAACGGTGCTCAGTGGCCAGCATGCTGATCATTCAGCGCAGTTGATGAGCGAGACCCAGCCCGAATTTCTCTCCACGCTGGTAGTCAGCTTTCCCATGGGGGATGACCGCCTACGGTCGCGTTTCGAGGATTTCCGTCCCCTTGATCAGATTGGCCTGTTCCGCGAAGTCGAGCGGATGCTGGAGGGGTTGGAGCTGCACGACACGGTCTTTCGCAGTGACCATGCGTCCAACTACCTGGTCCTCAAGGGGCAGTTGGGAGCGGACAAGCCGCGCCTGCTGGAGCAGGTGCGCCAGGCCATCGCTGCGCCAGAGCGCGCCAATCTTCGCCAGGAATGGCAGCGCGGGTTGTGATGGCGCGGAACCTGCATTTCATACCGCCAGTGCCGGATTTACGTCGTTGGACGGAGGAACGTTATGCATAGGCTGATGGTGTTGCTGGTGATCGTGGCGTTGGGTGGCTGCATGAAGGTGAGTGACCTGGCCCTGGGCGCCCGGGACCACATGAGCGATGCGGGCCTGCTGGACCACAGTGAGACTCGCCGTGCCAATACGTGGCGCCTGCAGGCGGACTCCCTCATCTATATCGCCCAGAGCGCCTTCGTGCCGGAGAACGGCACCCATACTCGGCCGAACGTGGTGGCGGAGGAGACGTTCCGGGGCTTCGTCGAGTATTTCCCCATGGTTCGTCGCGCACGCCAGCCAGTGAGCCTGGAGCAGGCGATGAGCGAGGCGCGGGCGGTTGGGGCGAACTACCTGCTGTATACGCGCTTCGCCGATGCGGATGACCGGATCGGCACGCTGGAAGAGTGGGAGGACCAGGAAGCGGTAGACCGACTCGGCGTCGACAACGGTGTGATCCAGCTGATGCTGATCGAGACCAACACCCGTTACCTGGTGGATACCGCACGGATCACCAACCGCGGTGGGTTGTTCACCTTCTATGACCAGAAGCCCGAGGGCCTGATCGGTCCGCCCCTGAGAGAGTATGCGCGCAGCCTGTTGGGGCTGAGCCGCTGAGGAGGATTTCATGAGCGACACAGGCAAGGCAGGTGATCTGCTGGCACAGCTGCCCAAGGGAAAGGGGTTGCCGCCTGTGCACCTGTGGAACCCCGATTTCTGCGGCGACATCGACATGCGCATCGCCCGGGACGGGACCTGGTACTACCTCGGTTCGCCCATCGGGCGGAAGCCGATGGTACGGCTGTTCTCGTCCATCATCCGCCGCGATGGTGACGACTACTTCCTGGTGACACCGGTGGAAAAGGTGGGCATCACCGTCGAGGACGCGCCCTTCGTTGCAGTAAGTGTCGAGGTGGGCGGGGAGGGCGAGCGGCAGGTGCTGCGCTTCGTCACGCATGTCGAGGACGAGGTGGAGGCCGGCGCCGAGCACCCCATTCGCGTGGTGATCGATCCGCTCACCCAGGAGCCTTCGCCCTATGTGCATGTGCGGGCCAACCTGGAGGCGTTGATACACCGCAATGTCTTCTACCAACTGGTCGAGTTGGCGGTGGTGCGCGAGATCGATGGGCGTCGCTGGCTTGGAGTCTGGTCGGGTGGGGAGTTCTTCCCGATCGGCGAAGAACCTTGATCGGCTTTCCCACAAATAACAAAAAAGGCCCCTTGGGGCCTTTTCTGCTTGTGGCGATTACATGTTGGGGTAGTTCGGGCCGCCTGTGCCTTCCGGGGCAACCCAGGTGATGTTCTGCGCCGGGTCCTTGATGTCGCAGGTCTTGCAGTGGACGCAGTTCTGGGCGTTGATCTGGAAGCGCTTGTTGCCGTCTTCCTGGGTCACCACCTCGTATACGCCGGCCGGGCAGTAGCGTTGGGCGGGCTCGTCGTACAGCGGCAGGTTCTTCTCGAGCGGGATGCTCGGGTCGGTGAGATTCAGGTGGCAGGGTTGTTCCTCTTCATGGTTGGTGTTGGAGAGGAATACCGAGGACAGCTTGTCGAAGCTGATCTTGCCGTCCGGCTTCGGATAGTCGATGCGCTGGGACTGGGCGGCGGGCTTCAGGCAGGCGTAGTCCGGCTTGTTGTCACGCAGGGTGAAGGGAATCTTGCCGCCGAACCAGTTCTGGTCGATGTAGTTGAATGCACCGCCGACCAGGGCGCCGTACTTGTGGATGGCAGCGCCGAAGTTGCGGCTGCAGAACAGCTCGTCGTACAACCAGCTGGACTTGAAGGCATCGACGTAGCCGGTCAGCTCGTCGCCACCTTCCTTGCCGGCGGCCAGGGCGGCAGCGATGGCCTCCGCAGCGAGCATGCCGGACTTCATGGCGGTGTGGCTGCCCTTGATCTTGGCGAAGTTCAGGGTGCCCAGGTCGCAGCCGATCAGCGCGCCGCCCGGGAAGACCATCTTCGGCAGGGAATTCAGGCCGCCCTTGCAGATGGCGCGGGCACCGTAGGCGACGCGCTTGCCGCCTTCCAGATACTGCTTGATCACCGGGTGGTGCTTGTAGCGCTGGAACTCGTCGAACGGCGAGAGGTAGGGGTTGGCGTAGGACAGGTCGATGATCAGGCCCACGACCACCTGGTTGTTCTCCAGGTGATAGAGGAAGGAGCCGCCCGTGTTCTCGGTGCCCATAATGTCCATCGGCCAGCCGGCGGTGTGCACCACCAAGCCCTGCTCATGCTTGGACGGGTCGATGTCCCAGATTTCCTTGATGCCGATGCCGTAGTGCTGGGCGTCTGCTTCGGAGTCGAGGTTGTACTTCTTGATCAGTTGCTTGCCGATGTGGCCACGGCAGCCTTCGGCGAACAGGGTGTACTTGGCACGCAGTTCCATGCCAGGGGTGTAGTAGCCTTCCTTCGGGTTGCCTTCACGGTCGACGCCGAGGTCGCCGGTGACGATGCCGCGAACCACGCCGTTCTCATCGATCAGCGCTTCCTGGGCGGCGAAGCCCGGGTAGATCTCGACGCCCAGGCCTTCGGCCTGCTGGGCCAGCCAGCGGCACAGGTTGCCCAGGGAGATGATGTAGTTGCCCTCGTTGTGCATGGTCTTGGGCACGAAGAGGTCGGGGATCTTGATCGCGCCTTCGGCATCCTTGAGCATATAGATGTCGTCGCGCTTGACCGGCGTGTTCAGCGGAGCGCCCAGCTCCTTCCAGTCAGGGAACAGCTCATTGAGCGCGCGGGGTTCGAAGACTGCACCCGAGAGGATGTGGGCGCCGACTTCGGAACCTTTCTCGACCACGCACACGCTGATCTCCTGACCAGCTTCGGCGGCCTTCTGCTTCAGTCGGCATGCTGCGGACAGGCCAGATGGGCCGGCGCCGACGATGACGACGTCGAATTCCATGTATTCGCGTTCCACTGTCTATCTCCTCAAGGCTCTCTTCGATGTTTTATGTGGGAGGGCTAGGCTCGATCCCTGACCAGAGCTGGCGCATTATATCCACACCCTTTGGCGGGTCCAATACAAACGTTTGTTTGAATTTTGTCAAAGCCTGATAGGATAAGGCTCTGCGGCTTATGACTGGGTGTTTTTCCGTATTGACCGGTTTGGGTGTTACGGTCAAGATACGGGCGGTTTTGCGCTCGCCGTATGGGCTGACCGTCGGTTCCGGCCGATGAGCATCACCCGCCAGGTTCGCCTTGGCGACATTCTTATTTCACCGGAGAGTAACGAGGAATCCATGAAGGTTCTTGTAGCTGTCAAACGAGTGGTCGACTACAACGTCAAGGTCCGCGTCAAGGCGGACAACTCCGGCGTCGACCTCGCCAACGTCAAGATGTCGATGAACCCCTTCTGCGAGATCGCTGTCGAAGAGGCCGTGCGTCTGAAGGAAAAAGGCGTCGCGACCGAAATCGTCGTCGTCACCATTGGCCCGAACACCGCTCAAGAGCAGCTGCGTACTGCCCTGGCCCTCGGTGCTGACCGCGCCATTCTGGTCGAGTCGGCCGATGAACTGAACTCCCTGGCCGTCGCCAAGCTGCTGAAAGCCGTCGTGGACAAGGAGCAACCCCAGCTCGTGATCCTCGGCAAGCAGTCCATCGACAGCGACAACAACCAGACTGGCCAGATGCTGGGCGCCCTCACCGGTTTCGCTCAGGGCACTTTCGCCTCCAAGGTCGAAGTCGCCGGCGACAAGGTCAACGTCACCCGTGAGATCGACGGCGGCCTGCAGACCGTGGCCCTGAACCTCCCGGCCATCGTCACCACCGACCTGCGCCTGAACGAGCCGCGCTACGCTTCGCTGCCGAACATCATGAAGGCCAAGAAGAAGCCGCTGGACGTGGTTACCCCCGACGCCCTGGGCGTTTCCACCGCCTCCACCGTCAAGACCCTGAAAGTAGAAGCGCCTGCTGCCCGCAGCGCCGGCATCAAGGTCAAGTCCGTGGCTGAACTGGTCGAGAAACTGAAGAACGAGGCGAAGGTAATCTAAATGGCTATCCTGGTTATCGCTGAACACACTAACTCCGCCCTGGCCGCCGCTACCCTGAACGTAGTGACCGCTGCCCAGAAGATCGGCGGCGACATTCACGTCCTGGTTGCCGGTTCCGGCGTTGGCGGTGCTGCCGAAGCGGCTGCCAAGGTTGCTGGCGTTTCCAAGGTACTGGTTGCTGACAACGCGGCTTTCGCCCATCAGCTGCCGGAAAACGTCGCGCCTCTGATCGCCGAACTGGGCAAGGGCTACAGCCACGTCCTGGCTGCTGCCACCACCAACGGCAAGAACTTCCTGCCGCGCGCTGCTGCGCTGCTGGACGTCGACCAGATCTCCGAGATCATCGCCGTTGAAAGTGCCGATACCTTCAAGCGTCCGATCTACGCCGGTAACGCCATCGCCACCGTGCAGTCCACTGCTGCCATCAAGGTGATCACCGTTCGTACCACCGGTTTCGATGCCGCTGCTGCCGAAGGTGGCTCCGCCGCCATCGAAGCCGTAGGTGCTGCCAACGACGCTGGCAAGTCCGCCTTCGTGGGCGAAGAGCTGGCCAAGTCCGACCGTCCCGAACTGACCGCAGCCAAGATCGTCGTATCCGGCGGCCGTGGCATGGGCAACGGTGACAACTTCAAGCACCTGTACGCCCTGGCCGACAAGCTGGGCGCTGCCGTCGGTGCTTCCCGCGCCGCCGTCGACGCCGGCTTCGTGCCGAACGACATGCAGGTCGGCCAGACCGGCAAGATCGTTGCCCCGCAGCTGTACATCGCCGTGGGCATCTCCGGTGCCATTCAGCACCTGGCCGGCATGAAGGACTCCAAGGTCATCGTCGCCATCAACAAGGACGAAGAAGCCCCGATCTTCCAGGTGGCTGACTACGGCCTGGTGGCTGACCTGTTCGAAGCCGTACCCGAGCTGGAAAAGCTGGTCTGATCCCGCTGCCCCAGTCGTGAAAAAGCCCGCCTCCTGGCGGGCTTTTTCATGCCTGCATGATTCCTGGCGGCAACCATCCCGACCTGTCTCCTGAAGTCTGCATGTCCTTGCCTGCTTCGCGCTGCGGTCCACTGTAGTCCCGAGGGCTGTCGGCCGGATAACAAAAAGCCCGCCATAAGGCGGGCTCTTCGAGCGGTCCAGCCGGTGTCAGCGTGTCAGCTTCAGGCTGCGAACCATCGCCAGTGTCATCAGCAGGGCGGTGGCAGCCCAGCCGATGGCCTGGATATTGCCCAGGGTTTCCTCGACGAGCTGGGGAATGATACCCAGGCCGATCATCAGGGCCAGCAGCAGTGTCTCGCGGCGCGAGGCGCTGACCGGGCGAGCGAGATAGAACAGCGCCGGCAGCAGCAGTGCTGCGCTGGGGAAGCTGCGGTAGCGCGCATCGAACACCAGGCCCAGCATCAGTACCGCGCCGACGAAGCCGGCACCGAGCAGCCACCAGCCGCCACGGGCTTCCAGCCAGGCGAACAAGCGTTCACGCGCTGCACCCCGGGCGGACAGGCTCAGCACGCCGTGGGCCAGCACCACCAGGTTCAGCGCCACGATGGCGGCGGCCCAGGCCCACTCGCCGGCATAGCGTGCGGTCACGCGGGTCAGCTCGGCCCACATGCCGATGCTGCCGGCACCCAGGGCGGCCAGCAGCGGCATCAGCCAGGCAGCGCGTACCGAGGCAGGGCGGCCACCCAGGGCCATGGCGACCAGGAACAACAGGGCGCTGGCGCCCAGCCAGTTCGGCCAGTGGGGGAGGTTCGAGACCGGCCCGGCCAGGACGCCCTTCTCGGTGCGGTCAGCGCTGAACAGGCCCCAGTAGCCGCCCACCGCGCCTTCGCTGACGCGCTTCCAGGGCTGGTCGAAGGCTTCGATCAGGTTGTAGCGCCAGCCGTTCTCCTCGGCCATGTGGACGAAGCCACGGATGAACTTGGCCTCGTTGACGCGGCTGGGCAGGGCCGTTTCGCGTTGGCGTCCCTCGCTGGGCCAGCCGGTCTCACCGATCAGGATGTCCTTCGGCGCAAAGCGCTTGCCGAAGTCCTCGCGGATCTCGCCTACATGGGCAAGAGCCTCGTCGATGCCCGCCGGATCATCTTCCCAGTAGGGCAGCAAGTGGATGGTGAGGAAGTCCACCGTCGGCGCCACCTCGGGATGGCGCAGCCAGAACTCCCACACATCGGCGTAGGTCACTGGTTGCTTTACCCGGGCTTTCACTTCGGTGATCAGCTTGGCCAACTGGGTACCGGTCACTTCCTTGCGCAGCAGGGTCTCGTTACCGACGATCACCGACTCGACCACGTCCGGGTTGGCGTTGGCGGCTTTCACCAGGGCATCGATTTCCTTGCCGGTGTCCAGCGCGTTGCCGTTGACCCAAGCGCCGAGCATCAGCTTCAGTCCGTGCTTGCGGGCCAGCTCCGGTATGGCCTCGAGGCCGGTCATCGAATAGGTGCGCACGCAGTGGAAGCGCGTCGCCAGCAGCGCCAGGTCGGCATCCATGCGTTCGGGCCGCAGGACGAACGGCTGGTCGAACGGCGACTGGTCCTTGTCGAAGGGGCTGTAGGACGCGCACTGCAGCTTGTGGGTTGGCGTGGCGGCGTCCGGCAGGATTACCGGCTTGCCCTGGCTGTACCAGAGGCCGGCAAGCGACAGCAGGGCGATCAGCGATGCGAACAGGTAGGGAAACAGGGGGAATCGGCTGGTTGGGCTCATTGGATGTGTCGCGACTGGCGGCAAAGCGCCGAATCTTAGCGGATTCACACCCCGCGTAGGAATGTGCCTTTCCTCGCGGTCCGCCCGGGCCGGTGTCCAGCCGTTACCGTCAGTGTCAGGCGTGGCGATGGGCCCAGCTCGCAATGCCGTTCTCGCCACCGATGCCACGGGCTTCCAAGCGCTTCCAGACTTTCTCGTGCAGGTAAAAACCCACCGAGTTCACCAGGGGTTCCACCAGGGCCACCAGGCCGCCGACCGTCACGCTGCCAGTGAGCAGGTAAGCCACGGTGAAGGCAATGCCGAAGTGCATGAGGGTGAAGGTCATGGTCTTGAGCATGATGGCGCTCCCGGTTGCGAATGATTCATGTTCGCTAGGCTAGTGACCCTGCGATACGAAAGGAAATTCAACGCAGGAATGGTGGCGATAGCCCGGATCAATCAAGGGCGTACGACCTTCGTCTAGAAAGCGGCGGCGCTACGACTAAGGTCGTCTGTCACCCGTGCATGGTCGATCTAGAGTTGCTTTCACCACCCATGTGCTGTGGAGGACAACAACAAAATGAACGACAGCATTTACCAACGGATTCACGAGAATCCGCGCTTCCAAGAACTGGTGACCAAGCGTGAACGTTTCGCCTGGTTGCTCTCTGCCATCATGCTCGGCCTCTACCTGGCCTTCATCCTGCTGATCGCCTTCGAGCCGCAAGTCCTGGGCACGCGCCTCAGTGCTGACTCGCCCATCACCCTCGGCATCCCGATCGGCGTCGGGATCATCCTCACCGCCTTCGTCCTGACCGGCATCTACGTGCGCCGCGCCAATGGCGAGTTCGACCGGCTGAACCAGGAAATCCTCAAGGAGGCGCAGCAATGAGCGCGCGTATTCTCTCGCTTCTTGCCGCCGCGGGCCTGATGGTCGCCGCGCCGGCACTCTGGGCAGCCGGTGCCATCGAAGGCGATGTGCAACGCCAGCCGATGAACGTGTCCGCGATCGTCATGTTCGTGGCCTTCGTCGGCTTCACCCTCTGCATCACCTACTGGGCCTCCAAGCGCAGCAAGTCGACTGCCGACTTCTACACCGCCGGCGGCAGCATCACCGGCTTCCAGAACGGCCTGGCGATTGCCGGCGACTACATGTCCGCCGCGTCCTTCCTAGGTATTTCCGCGCTGGTATTCACCTCGGGTTATGACGGCCTGATCTACTCCATCGGCTTCCTCGTCGGTTGGCCGGTGATCCTGTTCCTGATCGCCGAACGCCTGCGCAACCTCGGCAAGTACACCTTCGCCGACGTCGCCTCCTACCGCCTGAAGCAGAAGGAGATCCGCACCCTCTCTGCCTGCGGTTCGCTGGTGGTGGTGGCCTTCTACCTCATCGCGCAGATGGTCGGTGCCGGCAAGCTGATCGAGCTGCTGTTCGGCCTTAACTACCACGTCGCCGTGGTCCTGGTGGGCATCCTGATGGTCTGCTACGTGCTGTTCGGCGGCATGCTGGCCACCACCTGGGTGCAGATCATCAAGGCCGTGCTGCTGCTCTCCGGCGCCTCCTTCATGGCGATCATGGTGCTCAAGCACGTCAACTTCGACTTCGCCGCCCTGTTCAGCGAGGCCATCAAGGTCCACCCGAAAGGCGAGGCCATCATGAGCCCCGGCGGTCTGGTGAAAGACCCGATATCGGCCATCTCCCTGGGCCTGGCGCTGATGTTCGGTACCGCTGGCCTGCCGCACATCCTGATGCGCTTCTTCACCGTGAGCGATGCCAAGGAAGCCCGCAAATCGGTGTTCTTCGCCACCGGCTTCATCGGCTACTTCTACATCCTGACCTTCATCATCGGCTTCGGCGCCATCCTGCTGGTCAGCACCAACCCGGCCTTCAAGGACGCCACCGGCGCCCTCGTCGGCGGCAACAACATGGCTGCGGTGCACCTGGCCAACGCCGTGGGTGGCAGCCTGTTCCTCGGCTTCATCTCCGCCGTTGCCTTCGCCACCATCCTCGCGGTCGTGGCAGGCCTGACCCTGGCCGGCGCCTCGGCTGTGTCCCACGATCTGTACGCCTCCGTGATCAAGAAGGGCAAGGCCAACGAGAAGGATGAGCTGCGCGTCTCGAAGATCACCACCGTCGCATTGGGCGTCCTGGCCATCGGCCTGGGCATCCTGTTCGAGAAGCAGAACATCGCCTTCATGGTGGGCCTGGCCTTCTCCATCGCCGCCAGCTGCAACTTCCCGGTGCTGATCCTTTCCATGTACTGGAAGAAGCTGACCACCCGTGGTGCCATGATCGGCGGCTGGCTGGGTCTGGTAACGGCCGTCACGTTGATGATCCTCGGCCCGACCATCTGGGTTCAGATTCTCGGCCACGCCGAAGCCATCTACCCCTACGAGTACCCGGCCCTGTTCTCCATCCTGGTGGCCTTCGTCGGTATCTGGTTCTTCTCCATCACCGACAAATCCACCGCGGCTGATGAAGAGCGTGCACGCTTCTTCCCGCAGTTCGTCCGCTCCCAGACCGGCCTGGGTGCCAGTGGCGCCGTCGCCCACTGATCGCTCGGCCAACAAGAAGAAGGGCAGCCACTGGCTGCCCTTCTTCTTTTTCGAGCCGGTCGTTCGCCGCGCTAGATGCGGCCCAGCAGCATCAGCACGATGACGATCACCAGCAGCGCACCGACGATGCCCGACGGGCCATAGCCCCAGGAGCGGGAGTGGGGGAAGACCGGCAGTCCGCCGACCAGCAGGAGGATCAGGATCAGCAGCAGGATGGTGCTCAGGCCCATGGTGGACTCCTTGGTTCTGATTGGTTCTGGACTTCCTGGCGCAGGGCGGTGAGGCTGTGCGGCCTTTTCTACCCATGCCCATGTGCTCCGACTTCAGCGGAGCACGGTGTGTTCAGGGTGTTTTCAATCCAACTTTTATCGAGGGGCGGCGTGGGACGCGCCGATGGCGAGCGGATGATCGAACGGATAGCGGCGGATGCCGTGGTGCTGGTGCACCTGGCCTTCATTGTTTTCGTGCTGCTGGGTGGGTTGGCTGTGCTGGTGCGCAACTGGATGGCGATGCTGCATCTGCCCGCCGTGGCCTGGGGCGCCTGCGTGGAGCTGCTGCACCTGCGCTGTCCGCTCACGGACCTGGAGAACAGCTTGCGGCACGCGGCGGGTGAGTCGGGCTACCCCGGTGGCTTCGTCGAGCGCTATATCCTGCCGGTGATCTACCCGGCCGGGCTGACCGATGCCATCCAACTCTGGCTGGGCGCCGTGGTCATCTGCCTCAACCTGCTGGTCTACGGACTGGTGCTGTGGCGTGTGCTGAGGCGCCGCGTAGCATTCTGAGGCGCTGTCGGGGATGCCGCTCGCGGGGCGCTGTGCAAGCTCGTGAAGCAACGTTTTGCACCGGTCATTCAGCGTCCTGATTTCGCGCTTCGGCGCCAGGGGCCTCGCTACACTGCGGGCATCTAGCACAGCAGAAGGCACCCTCACCATGCACAACCGCATCATGATCACTGGCGCCGGCTCGGGCCTGGGCCGCGAGATCGCCCTGCGCTGGGCCCGCGAAGGCAGCAAGCTCGCCCTGTCTGATGTTAACGAGGCCGGCCTGGCGGAAACCCTCGCCCTGGTTCGCGAAGCCGGCGGCGATGGCTTCACCCAGCGTTGCGACGTGCGTGACTACAGCCAGCTCACCGCATTCGCCCAGGCCTGCGAGCAGAAGCTCGGCGGCATCGACATCATCGTCAACAACGCCGGCGTGGCCTCCGGCGGCTTCTTCGAGGAGCTGTCCCTGGAGGATTGGGACTGGCAGATCGCGATCAACCTCATGGGCGTGGTCAAGGGCTGCAAGGCCTTCCTGCCGCTGCTGCAGAAGAGCCGTGGCCGCATCGTCAACATCGCCTCCATGGCGGCGCTGATGCAGGGGCCGGCCATGAGCAACTACAACGTGGCCAAGGCCGGCGTGGTGGCCCTGTCGGAAAGCCTGCTGATCGAGTTGCGCCAGGAGGGCATCGGCGTCCATGTGGTGTGCCCATCCTTCTTCCAGACCAACCTGCTGGATTCCTTCCGTGGCCCGACCCCGGCCATGAAGCAGCAGGTGGGCAAGCTGCTGGAAAGTTCGCCGATCAGCGCCGCCGACATCGCCAGCCATATCTACGACGAAGTGGCTGCCGGCACCTTCATGATCCTGCCTCACGAGCAGGGCCGGATGGCCTGGACCATCAAGCAGAAGAACCCTCAGGCCCTCTACGACGAAATGGCCACCATGGCCGAGAAAATGCGCGCCAAGAACCGCCAGGCGTCCTGATCGACCGGTCAGTTTATGGGGCTTCCAGCCTTGCCTGGCCGGGGAGTGGAGTAGTAGGGTTCCGCTCCCCGGCCTGCCTGCCGATCAACCTGGAAACCCCGTGAAGCCTGTATCCCGAGCCCTCCTGATGCTCGCCCTGGTGCTGGGGGCGATCAACCTTCGTCCCGGCATCACCTCCCTCGCTCCCCTCATCGAGCGCATTGCTGCCGAGCTTTCCCTGAGCCGGGGGCTGGTCAGCCTGACCACTGCATTGCCGGTCCTGTGCATGGGGCTGCTGGCGCCTCTCGCCCCGCGCCTGGCCGTGCGTTTCGGCCTGGAGCGGGTCATTGCCGGCTGCCTGGGATTGATCGGGCTGGCCCTGGCGGCCCGCCTCGGTTCCCACCACAGCGCGGTGCTGATCGGCAGTGCTGCCGCGCTGGGCGCTGGCATTGCCATCGCCGGCCCGCTGATGTCGGGCTTCATCAAGCGCCATTTCCATGACCACGTCGGCCGGGTCGTCGCCTGGTATGCCCTGAGCATGACCGTGGGCGGCGCAGCGGGTGCCGTGCTCACCGACCCGGTGGTGATGCTTGCCCAGGGCGGTTGGCACCTGGGCCTGGCGGCCTGGGCCATTCCGGCTGGCGTGGCGATGCTGCTCTGGCTGTGCCTGCCCAATCGGGCCGAGAAGGCGGAGGAGGGCGGGGCTGCCGGCCTGCCCTGGCGAGAGCCCAGAGCCTGGCTGATCACAGCGCTCTTCGCCATCCAGGCCGGGCTGTTCTATGCCCTGGCTACCTGGCTGGTGGCTCGCTATACCGAAGCCGGTTTCAGCAGCTTGCGCAGCAACAGCCTGTTCAGTCTGTTCATGCTGATGGGGCTGCCCAGCTCGTTCATCCTGCCCTGGCTGGCCCAGCGTTTCGGCAACCGTTATCACCTGCTGCTGGGGTGTGGCTTCATTACCACGCTGTGCCTGGCCATGATCACCTTTGCACCGACCCAGGTGCCCGGGCTCTGGGCGCTGTTGCTGGGCCTGGGGCTCTCCGGTTCCTTCTCCCTGGCCATGGTGCTGCCGCTCTACGAGGTGAACAGCTCCCTCGCGGTGAGCCGATGGACGGCGATGATGCTGTTCGCCGGCTACAGCCTGGGCAGCCTGACGCCGGTGCTTGCCGGCCTGGGGCGTGACCTGGCGGGCAACTATCAGGTGCCGTTCATGGTCATCACCGGGCTGGCTTCGCTGCTCTGTGTGCTGGCGTGGCTCCTGGGGCGACGCAGGGCTGAAGCGCGGAAATAGCGCGCAGTTCCTTTCCTGGCTGCCGGCCCTGTGTTAGAAGGCTGCCTCAGTTTTCCTGGAGTGCTTGTGTGGACTCTGAATCCATCGTCTATGGCTGCATCCGCGATTGGCCGTCCGATGATCCCGAGGTGCTGGATCATCGCCGCGAGACCAATCGCGCGGTGATCGAGCGCCTGCCTGCCGGCGATATCTGGCCCTTCCTCGGCCGCGAGATGTTTTCCTTCAGTCGCCGCCCCGGACTCGGCCTCTACCAGACCCAGGTGATCCACTTCGGCGCCAGCTACCCGGCTATCGAGTACGAGTGGAACCTCTGGGTGAAGCAGTTCGAAGCGTTGCTGGAACAGCTCTACTGGGGCAGCGCCGTGGTGCACCTGGAGACGGAGCTCAACGGCACCCACACCTTCCGCTGGGAAAGCGAGCAGGGCTTCCACAGCCCGCAGGAAGCCGGCCTGCGCGTGCGCTGCGCCTGGGAACGGGAAGGCGCGTTGCGCGGCTGACGCCATGCGGCCGGCACGGTCGCACTTGCCCTGGAGGCATCCATGCTCAATTACCTCTGGTTCTTCCTCGCGGCCCTGTTCGAGATCGCCGGCTGCTACGCCTTCTGGATGTGGCTGCGGCTTGGACGCAGTGCGCTGTGGATCGTCCCGGGGCTGTTGAGCCTGACCCTGTTCGCCCTCCTGCTCACCCGGATCGAGGCGGCCTACGCCGGGCGGGCCTACGCGGCCTACGGCGGGGTCTATATCGTCGCCTCGCTCTGTTGGCTGGCCTTCGTCGAGCGCACTCGCCCCCTGGCCAGCGACTGGCTGGGGGCGGCGCTCTGCGTCATCGGTGCTGTCATCATCCTGCTCGGGCCTCGCGTTTCCTCGTCCTGAGCCCCTCTGTCGCGTTTGTCTGATCCTGTTACCGGTTGGGGTGGAAAGCCGCCCTGCGACTGCTAGATTTTCGCACTCGGTGTTCGAAGATCCCTACGTCAGGCCCGCTCAACCATAACAAGCAGGACGGACCCCGCCATGGATACCTGCCAATCGTTTTCGACCGTCGAAATCAAGAATCTGGTGTTCCAGCACCTGTGCGACTGCTCGCCTGCCCAGCAGGTGGTGTTCGCTGCCTGCCGCGTGCCTTTCTATGCCTGCACCCGCTTGCGCTTCGGCGAGCCGGAAGATGTGCTGGTGGTGGCCGAGCTGCCCAATGGCATCCTCTATTTCGGCGAGGGTGACGAGGGCTTCGGGCTCGGCCTGCCGGACGGGCAGGGGCGGCTGCACTGCCAGGGACAGTACGCCCTCGCACTGACCCAGGCGCTCAGCCGAGCGGGCTTTCATCGCTAGGCGAGCAGGCACTGCGCTGGGTTTATGCCTCGCTGGAATGAGGTCATAGCGAAACGATCCAATGAAATGGCTTGCGCACAAAATAAGTGAGCGATAAATTTATCGCCATGAAAAGTTGTACGCTAAATAAAATCGCGCAAATCAAATCGGATCTACCCCAACGCAACCTGATCATGAGGACCGCACCATGAGCATCGAAAACGTCGTATACCGCGCCTACGCAGAAGCCACCGGTGGCCGTGATGGCCGTGCAGTTTCCTCCGATGGCGTGCTGGACGTCGCCCTGACCACCCCGCGCGAACTGGGCGGTGCCGGCGGCTCGGGCACCAACCCTGAGCAACTCTTCGCGGCCGGTTACTCGGCGTGCTTCATCGGCGCGATGAAGTTCGTCGCGGCACGGGACAAGTACCCGATGCCGGCTGACGCTTCCATCGAAGGGATCGTCGGCATCGGCGCCATCCCCAACGGCTTCGGCATCGAGGTGGAGCTGCAGATCAGCCTGCCGGGGATGGACAAGGCTCAGGCCCGCGAACTGGTGGACAAGGCCCACATCGTCTGCCCGTACTCCAACGCCACCCGCGGCAACATCGACGTCACCCTGACTCTGGTCTGACCGCCGGCACGAATGAAAAAGGCCCCTTGCGGGGCCTTTTTCATGTCAGGCGAGTTTCAGCAGGGTCATGCCCCCTACCAGCAAGCTCAGGCCGAGCCAGCCGCGCCAGGCCAGCCGCTGGCCGAACAGGGCCCAGCCGAGGGCAACGGTGGCGATGATGCCGAAGCCGCCCCAGATGGCGTAGGCCATCGACAGCTCCATGCCCTGCACCGCCTGAGCCAGCGCGGTGAAGGCCGCGAGGATGCAGAGGATGGACAGGCCGCCGAGCAGGCGCCGGCGGAAGCCGTCGGAGTACTTGAGCAGGACGTTGGCCAGGACTTCCAGGACGATGGCCACGCCCAGCCAGGCGAAGTGAATCCAGGTCACGGTGCTCATGCTGCTACCTCCTGGCGAGTCGGCTCGGTCGAGCTGTGGGTGCCGAACTTGATCAGCAGGATGCCGGCGATCATCACGCCGATGCCCAGCGCCTTGGCCAGGCCGAGGCTTTCCCCGAGCCAGGCGACGCTGACGGCGGTGATCAACACAATGCCGATGCCCTCCCAGAGGGCGTAGGCAACCCCGACCGGGACGCGCTTGACGGCCAGTGCCAGGAAGAAATACGACAGGCCGATCAGGCCGTACATCAGCAGGTGCCCCAGCACTGGGTTGTTTTCGTTGGCAAAGGACATGGAGGTGGTGCCGACGACCTCGAAGAAGATCGCCGTCAGAAGATAGATCCAGGAACGCATGGTGCCCTCCCATGGGCATTGCGGGCTCGCCGTCAGTGGCGAATGGCCCGTGTTTCGGATTCGGGTGTGCGCAGGGCGCAGGTGGCCGAAGTCGTCCGGCCCGAATGGGAGGGGCGCTACAGGTCGCCGGTCCAGTGGCCCTCGCGGGACACCAGACGGGAGAAGGACAGGGAAGGGGAGTGACTGTTCAACATAATGAACGGAATATTAACTTTAGGTATCCATGCGTATCAATCGATAGGTTTTGGCTAAATATTTCCGCAATTGTTAAGGGCTGGAGCGCACTTGCTTTCGGAGCTGGCAAAAAACTGTTCGCTTTATTGATCGTTATGGCGCTTCGGCGCCCTGGAGCGGCAGGCGCTGCCAGAGGCACCTGGAAAACGCGCTGGATGGCCCGTTCCACGGGGCTTAGACCATGGTCCAAGTCCGGTAAGACCATGGTCGAATGGCCCCACTGACAGGCGGGGGATACAAAAGACGGCATACAAAAACAACTACCCGTCGAGGTATGAGACATGAGTGCTGCTTCACTGTATCCGGTGCGTCCCGAGGTGGCTGAAAAGTCGCTGACCAACGAGGCGACCTACAAGGCCATGTACCAGCAGTCGGTGATCAACCCCGATGGTTTCTGGCGCGAGCAGGCTCAGCGCATCGACTGGATCAAACCCTTCACCAAGGTCAAGCAGACCTCCTTCGACGACCACCACGTCGACATCAAGTGGTTCGCCGACGGCACCCTCAACCTCTCCGCCAACTGCCTGGACCGTCACCTCGCCGAGCGCGGCGACCAACTGGCGATCATCTGGGAAGGCGACGACCCGTCCGAGCACCGCAACATCACCTACCGCGAACTGCACGAAGAAGTGTGCAAGTTCGCCAACGCCCTGCGCGGCCAGGATGTGCACCGCGGTGACGTGGTCACCCTCTACATGCCGATGATTCCCGAGGCAGTGGTGGCCATGCTGGCCTGCACCCGCATCGGCGCCATTCACTCCGTGGTCTTCGGCGGCTTCTCTCCCGAGGCCCTGGCCGGCCGCATCATCGACTGCAAGTCCAAGGTGGTGATCACCGCCGACGAAGGCTTGCGCGGCGGCAAGAAGACCCCGCTGAAAGCCAATGTCGACGACGCCCTGACCAACCCCGAGACCAGCAGTGTGCAGAAGCTGATCGTGGTCAAGCGCACCGGTTCGGACATCAAGTGGAACCCGCACCGCGACGTCTGGTACGAGGACCTGATGAAGGTCGCCTCCAGCCAGTGCCTGCCGAAGGAAATGGGCGCCGAGGACCCGCTGTTCATCCTCTACACTTCCGGCTCCACCGGTAAGCCCAAGGGCGTGCTGCACACCACCGGCGGCTACCTGGTCTACGCCTCGCTGACCCATGAGCGCGTGTTCGACTACCGCCCGGGCGAAGTCTTCTGGTGCACCGCTGACATAGGCTGGGTCACCGGCCACACCTACCTGGTCTACGGGCCGCTTTCCAATGGCGCCACCACCCTGATGTTCGAAGGCGTGCCGAACTACCCGGACGTCACCCGCGTCGCCAGGATCATCGACAAGCACAAGGTCAACATCCTCTACACCGCCCCCACCGCCATCCGCGCGATGATGGCCGAGGGCAAGGCCGCCGTGGCAGGTGCCGACGGCTCCAGCTTGCGCCTGCTGGGTTCGGTGGGCGAGCCGATCAATCCGGAAGCCTGGCACTGGTACTACGAAAACGTCGGCAAGTCCCGCTGCCCGATCGTCGACACCTGGTGGCAGACCGAGACCGGCGCCTGCCTGATGACCCCGCTGCCGGGGGCTCACGCCCTCAAGCCGGGTTCTGCCGCACGGCCCTTCTTCGGCGTGCAACCGGCGCTGGTGGACAACCTGGGCAACCTGATCGAGGGTGCCGCGGAAGGCAACCTGGTGATCATCGACTCCTGGCCGGGCCAAGCCCGTACCCTGTACGGCGACCACGACCGCTACGTCGACACCTACTTCAAGACCTTCAAGGGCATGTACTTCACCGGTGACGGTGCCCGTCGCGACGAGGACGGCTACTACTGGATCACCGGCCGCGTCGACGACGTGCTCAACGTCTCCGGCCACCGCATGGGCACCGCCGAGATCGAGAGCGCGATGGTCGCCCACCCGAAAGTCGCCGAGGCTGCCGTGGTGGGCATCCCCCACGACATCAAGGGGCAGGGCATCTACGTCTACGTCACCCTCAACGCTGGCGTGGAATCCTCCGAAGCGCTGCGTCAGGAGCTGAAGCAGTGGGTGCGCCGCGAGATCGGCCCCATCGCCACGCCGGACGTGATCCAGTGGGCACCCGGCCTGCCCAAGACCCGCTCCGGCAAGATCATGCGGCGCATCCTGCGCAAGATCGCCGTGGCCGAGTACGACACCCTCGGCGACATCTCCACGCTGGCTGATCCTGGCGTGGTGCAGCACCTCATCGACACCCACCGCACCATGCAGGCCGCCTGATCCGACTACTTCCCGCTCCAGCGAACGCCCCGCCCGGCCACAAGCCCGGCGGGGCGTTCTGCTTCTGGTCGATTGATATCGGATGGTGCCTGCGGATGACAGGCTGCAATGGGGGATAGCGAGCGGTAACAGTCGGGGTGTAACCTTGCGCGCCATTCTGGGGCGCCAGGGAGCAGATTGCCCCGGGCTGGTGCTGCGCGAGGTGAGTCTGACAACCTGGTGATCGGCTGGAGGGCCTGTTTTTTCTGGGGTTGTTGGAAAGTGGTCTGGTAATTGCTTTTTCAGAAGGTTCTGAATTGAACTGCCTAGCCATAAAAGAAGGTTTCTGTCAATCTCTCCCTCTCGGCCGTCCTGGCCTTTTGTAATTTGTTGTCGCATTGAAGAAATATCGACTTTAGGGCTGTCGCTAGAATGCCGCTCACCCGGCCAAGGCCAATTCCCTGAGTTCAATCAAGGTAATTCCCGCGCCTATTTCTACAATTCGCTGAATGGTCTGGGCACGATCTCTCCTGCCAGCAGATGCTTCCCTATTCCAAGGAGTCAAACATGAAGAAGATTGCCCTTCTCGGCGCTCTGGCGCTGACCCTGCTGTCGCCGCTGGCAGCCACTGCCGATGATTCCAAGCCCCTGCGTATCGGCATCGAGGCCGCATACCCGCCCTTCGCCTTCAAGACCCCGGACGGCAAGATCACCGGCTTCGACTACGACATCGGCAACGCCCTCTGCGAAGAGATGAAGGTCAAGTGCCAGTGGATCGAGCAGGAGTTCGACGGCCTGATCCCCGCCCTCAAGGTGCGCAAGTTCGACGCCGTGCTGTCCTCGATGACCATCACCGAAGACCGCAAGAAGTCCGTCGACTTCACCAACCGCTACTACCTGACCCCGATCAAGCTGGCGATGAAGGCCGGCACCGTGATCAACGACCCGCTGGCGGACCTGAAGGGCAAGAAGGTCGGCGTTCAGCGCGCCAGCACCTATGACCGCTTCGCCACCGAGGTCTACGCCCCGGCCGGTATCGAAGTGGTGCGCTACAGCTCGCAGAATGAAGTGTTCCTCGACATGACCGCCGGCCGCCTCGACGCGACCCTGGCCGATGCCGTGAACATCGACGACGGCTTCCTCAAGACCGAAGCCGGCAAGGGCTTCGCCCTGGTAGGCCCGGACTACACCGATCCGAAGTACTTCGGTGAAGGCGCCGGCATCGCCGTTCGCAAGGGCGACAAGGCCCTGGCGGACAAGATCAACGCCGCCATCGCCGCCATCCGTGCCAACGGCAAGTACAAGGAAGTCCAGGACAAGTACTTCCAGTTCAACATCTACGGCGAGTAATCCCCTCCGCCCTTCCCCGGAAGTGGCACAACCAGGACGTTGAGGCCGCCCCGCGACCACGGGGCACCTCTAAAAACTACCTGCGTTGTCATCGCGGCGTTAAAAACAGCCTCAAAATGCTCATTTACCCCACGTAAACTGCGCTTTTTCGTCTGTTTTTGCCTTGCGCTGACTGCCTCGTCCACGTTTTTAGAGGCGCCCTACGGCACCGCGCGACCGGGCGTCACGGTCGGCGGTTAACCTGCAGGTTGTGCCACTTTTTCATTGCAGCGGTGCTGTCCGGTTTCACCTGGGGCGCTGCAAGAGGACCTGAAATATGCTCAACGGCTACGGCTCGACCATTCTCGAGGGTGCCTGGCTCACCCTGCAGTTGGCGTTGTCCTCCATGTCCATGGCCATCCTGCTCGGCCTGGTCGGCGCGGCCTTTCGCCTGTCGCCGGTGCGCTGGCTGGCCATCATGGGCGATGCCTACGCCACCGTGGTCCGCGGCATTCCCGACCTGGTGCTGATCCTGTTGATCTTCTACGGCGGCCAGCAGGTGGTGAACCTGGTGGGGCCGATGGTCGGTTATGACGATTACATCGACCTCGACCCGTTCTGGTCCGGGGTCTTTACCCTCGGCTTCATCTTCGGTGCCTACCTGTCCGAGACCTTCCGGGGCGCCTTCATGGCCATTCCGAAAGGGCAGGGCGAGGCCGGCTTCGCCTACGGCATGAACGGCCGCCAGGTGTTCTTCCGCATCCTGGTGCCGCAGATGATCCGCTTCGCCATCCCCGGCTTCACCAACAACTGGCTGGTGCTGACCAAGGCCACCGCGCTGGTGTCCGTGGTGGGCCTGCAGGACATGATGTTCAAGGCCAAAAGTGCGGCAGACGCCACCCGCGAGCCCTTCACCTTCTTCCTGGCCGTGGCGGGTCTGTACCTGGTGCTGACCAGCGTGTCGCTGCTGGCATTGCGCTTCCTGGAAAAACGTTACTCCGTCGGCATCAAGGCCGCCGATCTGTGAGCGAGAGGGCGCATCCGTGATCTTCGACTACACCGTCATCTACGAGAACCTGCCGCTCTACTTCAGCGGCGTGCTGGTGACCCTCAAGCTGCTGGCCATTTCCCTGGCTGTCGGCCTGCTGGTGGCCGTGCCCCTGGCGCTGATGCGGGTCTCCAAGCAGCCCATGGTCAACTTCCCGGCCTGGCTCTACACCTACGTTATCCGCGGCACCCCGATGCTGGTGCAGCTGTTCCTCATCTACTACGGGCTGGCCCAGTTCGAGGCCGTGCGTGCAAGCTGGCTCTGGCCCTACCTGTCCAACGCCACCTTCTGCGCCTGCCTGGCGTTCGCCATCAACACCAGCGCCTACACCGCCGAGATCCTCGCCGGCAGCCTCAAGGCCACGCCCCACGGCGAGATCGAAGCGGCCAAGGCCATCGGCATGTCCCGCGCCAAGCTGTACCGCCGCATCCTGCTGCCCTCGGCCCTGCGCCGTGCGCTGCCGCAGTACAGCAACGAAGTGATCATGATGCTGCACACCACCAGCCTGGCCTCCATCGTCACCCTGGTGGACATCACCGGCGCCGCGCGCACCGTGAACTCGCAGTACTACCTGCCGTTCGAAGCATTCATCACCGCCGGCCTGTTCTACCTGTGCCTGACCTTCATCCTGGTTCGCCTGTTCAAGCTGGCCGAGCGCCGCTGGCTGGCCTACCTGGCCCCGCGCAAGGCCTGATGCCATGGAGCGCATCGACCACGAACTGCCCTGGGGCCTGCCCGGTACCCGCCGCCAGCTGAGCGTCTTCCGCTTCGGCGCCGGCGCGCGCAAGGCGTACCTGCAGGCGTCCCTGCATGCCGACGAACTGCCGGGCATGCGCGTGGCGGTGGAGCTCAAGCGGCGCCTGGCCGAACTGGAGGCCGAAGGCCGCCTGACCGGCTGCATCGAACTGGTGCCGGTGGCCAACCCCATCGGCCTCGGCCAGGTGCTGCAGGCCACTCACCTGGGTCGCTTCGAGTTCACCAGTGGGCGCAACTTCAACCGGGGCTTCGTCGACCTGGCAGCCCAGATCGAGGCCAGCCTGGAAGGGCGCCTGGGTGATGATGCCGATGCCAACCGCACCACCATCCGCGAGGCCATGCAGGCCGCCCTGCGCCAGTTGCCACCGGCCGCTTCGGAGCTGGAGGGCCTGCAGCGCCTGCTGCTGACCCACGCCTGCGACGCCGACCTGGTGCTGGACCTGCATTGCGACCTGGAGGCGGCCGTGCACCTGTACTGCCTGCCGCAGCACGCCACGCCGCTGGCCGGGCTCTCGGCCCGCCTGGGGGCCGCTGCCGTGCTCACCGCTGAAGAGTCCGGCGGCAGCTCCTTCGACGAGGCCTGTTCGCTGCCCTGGCTGCGCCTGGCCCGGCGCTTCCCGCAGGCGTCGATTCCGCTGGCCTGCGTGGCCAGCACGGTCGAGCTGGGCGGCGTGGCCGATACCGACCGCCCGCTGTCCGAGGCGCGCGCCGAGGCCATTCTCGCAGTACTCGCCGAGCACGGGCTGATCGACGGTGACTGGCCGGCCGCACCGCCGGCACGGTGCGAGCCGACCCCCTTCGAGGGCACCGAACTGCTCTATCCGCCCCATGCCGGCGTGGTTAGCTTCCTGCAGCCTGCCGGTGCGCGGGTCAGGGCGGGTGAGCCGCTGTTCGAAGTGATCGACCCCTTGAGCGACCGCCATTCAACGGTGTGCGCCACGGTGGACGGCGTGCTGTTCGCCCGTGAGCGCACCCGCTTCGCCCAACCCGGACTGTGGCTGGCCAAGGTGGCCGGCCGTGAACCCATTCGTCAGGGACGCTTGCTGAGCGACTGATCCAATCGCATCGAGATCGAGACCATGTACAAACTGGAAGTCCAAGACCTGCACAAGCGCTACGGCAGCCATGAAGTCCTCAAGGGCGTCTCCCTGGCCGCCAAGGCGGGCGATGTGATCAGCATCATCGGCTCGAGCGGATCGGGCAAAAGTACCTTCCTGCGCTGCATCAACCTGCTGGAGCAGCCCCACGGCGGCAAGATCCTGCTCAATGGCGAGGAGCTCAAGCTGGTGGCCAACAAGGATGGCGGCCTCAAGGCGGCCGACCCCAAGCAGCTGCAGCGCATGCGCTCGCGCCTGGCCATGGTGTTCCAGCACTTCAACCTGTGGTCGCACATGAGCGCCCTGGAGAACGTCATCGAAGCGCCGGTGCACGTGCTCGGCGTGTCGAAGAAGGAAGCCATCGAGAAGGCCGAGCACTACCTGGCCAAGGTCGGCGTGGCCCACCGCAAGGACGCCTACCCGGCGCACATGTCCGGCGGTGAGCAGCAGCGCGTCGCCATCGCCCGCGCCCTGGCGGTGGAGCCGGAGGTGATGCTGTTCGACGAGCCCACTTCCGCCCTCGACCCCGAACTGGTGGGCGAGGTGCTCAAGGTGATGAAGGACCTGGCCCTGGAAGGCCGCACCATGGTGGTGGTCACCCACGAGATGGGCTTCGCCCGTGAGGTGTCCAACCAGTTGATTTTCCTGCACAAGGGCGTGGTCGAAGAGACCGGCTGCCCGAAGGATGTGTTGGCCAATCCACAATCCGAGCGGCTCAAGCAGTTCCTCTCCGGAAGCCTCAAGTAAATCGTGCCGACTGAGGCTAAGCTGCCTGCCATGACTGCCCAACGAATCGGTTTCCTGCTTTGGCCCGGCACCAAGGCCATGACCCTGGCGCTGGCCGAGGAGGCCCTGCGCGTCGCCCAGCGCCTGCACCCGGAAGTGGTCTACGACCTGCACTTCCTCCAGGCCGAGCCGCCGGCCGAAGGCGGCTGGCGCCTGCCGGGCGAGCCCTGGACCGGCAGGCTGGAAGGGCTGACACGCCTGTTCCTGCTGGCTGACGAGCCGCCGGCGGCGGTGTCCGTCGGGCTGGCCACGGCACTGAAGCAGGTGGCCCGCACCGGCTGCGTGGTGGGCGGGCTCTCCGCCGGGGTCTACCCGCTGGCGCAACTGGGCCTGCTGGACGGTTACCGCGCGGCGGTGCACTGGCGTTGGCAGGACGATTTCAGCGAGCGCTTCCCCAAGGTCATCGCCACCAGCCATCTGTTCGACTGGGACCGCGACCGCCTCACCGCCTGTGGCGGCCTGGCTGTGCTCGACCTGCTGCTGGCGGTGCTGGCCCGTGACCACGGCGCCGAGCTGGCCGGCGCCGTGTCCGAGGAACTGGTGGTGGAGCGCATCCGCGAAGGCGGCGAACGCCAGCGCATCCCGCTGCAGAACCGCCTCGGCTCCAGCCACCCGAAGCTCACCCAGGCGGTGCTGCTGATGGAGGCCAACATCGAGGAGCCGCTCACCACCGACGAGATCGCCCAGCACGTGTGCGTGTCGCGTCGCCAGCTTGAGCGCATCTTCAAGCAGTACCTCAACCGCGTGCCCAGCCAGTACTATCTGGAGCTACGCCTGAACAAGGCCCGGCAGATGCTGATGCAGACCAGCAAGTCGATCATCCAGATCGGCCTGTCCTGCGGCTTCTCCTCCGGCCCGCACTTCTCCAGTGCCTACCGCAACTTCTTCGGCGTCACCCCCCGCGAAGACCGCAACCAGCGGCGCAGCGGCGGCCCCTTCGACAACCAGCCGGCGCTGTCCGAGCGCGGCTGATCACCGGTGCCGGGCGGGCGGCTTGCAGCGCCCGGCGCCTCGTTCCTTTCTTCCTTGTGCTGGCAGCCCCGGTTGCGGGTGCGGCGTGCCAGTGCATGGCGTCTCGATGCGCCGTCTCGCCCCGTGTCCTTGCGCATGATGGATACCCGCTGGTCATCCCGTGGCGAATACGCTGTGCCCCGTGCGTCCTGTGGCGATCCGCGTTTAAACTGCGCCTTCCCGACGCTTTCTGTCGCATTTCCGAAAGCCTCGGATTTTCGCGGGTTTGCGCTGTAAGAAGTTGTCGCTTGGCGGCAATGCCAACCCCGGATCACTCCCTACAATCCTTTCACCACTAGCCGCTTCAGGCAGGAGAAACTGATGTCCGTTGAGCATGCGCAGGTCGAGCGCGCCGATTTCGATCAGCTGATGGTCCCCAACTATGCCCCCGCCGCGTTCATCCCGGTGCGAGGCCAGGGTTCCCGCGTCTGGGACCAGAGCGGCCGTGAACTGATCGACTTCGCCGGCGGCATCGCCGTGAACTCCCTGGGGCATGCTCACCCGGCACTGGTCAAGGCACTGACCGAGCAGGCCAACAAGCTCTGGCACGTTTCCAACGTCTTCACCAACGAGCCGGCCCTGCGCCTGGCCCGGAAGCTGGTGGACGCCACCTTCGCCGAGCGCGTGTTCCTCGCCAACTCCGGCGCCGAGGCCAACGAGGCCGCGTTCAAGCTGGCCCGTCGCTACGCCCATGACGTTTATGGCCCGCAGAAGCACGAGATCATCGCCGCCACCAACAGCTTCCACGGCCGCACCCTGTTCACCGTGACCGTGGGCGGCCAGCCGAAGTACTCCGACGGCTTCGGTCCGAAGATGGAAGGCATCACCCATGTGCCGTTCAACGACCTGGAAGCCCTGAAGGCCGCCATCTCCGACAAGACCTGCGCCGTGGTCCTCGAACCCGTGCAAGGGGAGGGCGGCGTGCTGCCGGCCGACCAGGCCTACCTGGAAGGCGCCCGCAAGCTGTGCGACGAGCACAACGCGCTGCTGGTGTTCGACGAAGTGCAGAGCGGCATGGGCCGCAGCGGCCACCTGTTCGCCTACCAGCACTACGGCGTGACCCCGGACATCCTCTCCAGCGCCAAGAGCCTGGGCGGCGGTTTCCCCATCGGCGCCATGCTGACCACCACCGAGATCGCCAAGCACCTCTCCGTGGGCACCCACGGCACCACCTACGGTGGCAACCCGCTGGCCTGCGCCGTGGCCGAAGCGGTGCTGGACGTGATCAACACCCCCGACGTGCTCAGCGGCATCACCGCCAAGCATGAGCGCTTCAAGGCACGCCTCGAGGCCATCGGCCAGAAATACGGCCTGTTCAGTGAAGTACGCGGCCTGGGCCTGCTGATTGGCGCAGTGCTGGCCGATGCCTGGAAAGGCAAGGCCAAGGACGTGCTCAACGCCGCCGAGAAGGAGGCCGTGATGGTGCTGCAGGCCAGTCCGGACGTGGTGCGCTTCGCGCCCAGCCTGGTGATCCCGGATGCCGACATCGACGAAGGCCTGGACCGTTTCGAGCGCGCCGTGGCCAAGCTGACCCAGGCCTGAGGGCCCGGAAGGCGCGGCACAGGAGGTGCCGCGCCGCACAACCAGGGATGAAGGTTTTTCATGCGTGATCGGCGGCCCATTGGCCGCCGTTTTCTCCGGTCGGCCAACGGCGCCGCCGGAGCCTTTATTGAAGGAGTGACCCCATGCTGGTGATGCGCCCTGCGCAAATGGCCGACCTCGCCGATGTTCAGCGACTGGCCGCGGACAGCCCCGTGGGTGTCACGTCCCTCCCGGATGACGCCGGTCGCCTGGGCGAGAAGATCACCGCCTCCGAAGCGTCCTTCGCTGCCGAAGTGAGCTTCAACGGCGAGGAAAGCTACTTCTTCGTGCTGGAAGACACCGAGCGCGGCTGCCTGGTGGGCTGTTCCGCCATCGTCGCCTCCGCCGGTTTCTCCGAGCCCTTCTACAGCTTCCGCAACGAGACCTTCGTGCATGCGTCCCGGGAGTTGAAGATCCACAACAAGATTCACGTCCTCTCGCTGTGCCACGACCTCACCGGCAACAGCCTGCTGACCAGCTTCTACGTCGAGCGCGACCTGGTGAACACCGCCTTCGCCGAGCTCAACTCCCGTGGCCGCCTGCTGTTCATGGCCAGCCACCCCGAGCGCTTCGCCGACGCGGTGGTGGTGGAGATCGTCGGCTACAGCGACGACCAGGGTGAATCGCCGTTCTGGAACGCCGTCGGGCGCAACTTCTTCGACCTCAACTACGTCGAGGCCGAGCGCCTGTCGGGGCTGAAGAGCCGCACCTTCCTCGCCGAGCTGATGCCGAACTACCCCATCTACGTGCCGCTGCTGCCCGACGCGGCCCAGGAGTCCATGGGGCAGGTGCACCCGCGCGCGCAGATCACCTTCGACATCCTCATGCGCGAAGGCTTCGAGACCGACAACTACATCGACATCTTCGACGGTGGCCCGACCTTGCACGCCCGCACGTCCGGCATCCGCTCCATCGCCCAGAGCCGCGTGGTGCCGGTGCGCATCGGTGCCGCGCCCAAGGTGGGCCGCCAGTACCTGGTGAGCAACGGCCAGTTGCAGGACTTCCGCGCCGTGGTGGCCGAGCTGGACTGGGCCCCGGGCAAACCGGTGGAACTCACCGCCGAAGCCGCCGAAGCCCTGGGCGTCGGTGAGGGCGCCAGCGTGCGCCTGGTGGCGATTTAACCCCGAGTGCCAGCCCTGGGCGGCGTGCCGCCCGACCTGCCGCTCGCAGCACGAAGCTCTAACGGAGTGACTATGATCGTTCGTCCCGTACGCAGCGCCGACTTGCCGGCCCTGATCGACCTGGCGCGCAGCACCGGCGCCGGCCTGACCACGCTGCCCGCCAACGAGGAGCGCCTGACCCACCGTGTGGGCTGGGCCGAAAAGGCATTCCGTGGTGAGGCCGAGCGGGCCGATGCCGACTACCTGTTCGTGCTCGAGGACGACGACGGCAAGGTCGTCGGCATCTCCGCCGTGGCCGGCGCCGTGGGCTTGCGCGAGCCCTGGTACAACTACCGCGTCGGGCTCACCGTCAGCGCCTCCCAGGAGCTGAACATCCACCGGCAGATCCCCACGCTGTTCCTGGCCAACGACCTGACCGGCAACTCCGAGCTGTGCTCGCTGTTCCTGCACGCCGGCTACCGCACCGGCCTCAACGGCCGCCTGCTGTCCAAGGCGCGCTTCCTGTTCATCGCCGAGTTCCCCGAGCTGTTCGGCGACAAGGTGATCGCCGAGATGCGCGGCATGTCCGACGAGCACGGTGTCTCGCCGTTCTGGGAGAGCCTGGGCCGGCACTTCTTCAAGATGGAGTTCTCCCGCGCGGACTACCTCACCGGCGTCGGCAACAAGGCCTTCATCGCCGAGCTGATGCCCAAGTTCCCGCTCTACACCTGCTTCCTCTCCGAGGCGGCGCGGGACGTGATCGGGCGCGTGCACACCGACACCGAGCCGGCTCTGGCGATGCTCAAGGGCGAGGGCTTCAGCTTCCAGGGCTACGTCGACATCTTCGACGCCGGCCCGGCCATCGAATGCCAGACCGCGAAGATCCGCGCCGTGCAGGACAGCCAGGCGCTGGTGCTGGCCGTCGGTACGCCGGGCGACGATGCCACGCCGTACCTGATCCACAACCGCAAGCGCGAGGATTGCCGCGTCACCGCCGCCCCGGCGCGCCTGGCCGCCGGCACCCTGGTGGTGGATGCCGACACCGCCAAGCGCCTGAAACTCTCGGCGGGCGCCTCGGTTCGCGCCGTGCCCCTGTCGGCCAAGGAGTCCGTGAAATGAGCACCCATTACATCGCAGGCGCCTGGCAGGCCGGGCAGGGCGAGGCCTTCGACTCGCTGAACCCGGTCACCCAGGAATCCGTCTGGAGCGGGCAGGGCGCCAGCGCCGAGCAGGTCGAAGCGGCCGTAGCTGCCGCCCGTGCGGCCTTCCCGGCCTGGGCCCGCCTGAGCCTGGAGGCGCGCATCGCCGTTCTCGAACGCTTCGCCGCCACCCTCAAGACCCGCGCCGACGAACTGGCCCGCTGCATCGGCGAGGAGACCGGCAAGCCGCTGTGGGAGTCCGCCACCGAAGTGACCAGCATGGTCAACAAGGTCGCCATCTCCATCCAGAGCTACCGCGAACGTACCGGCGAGAAGAGCGGCCCGCTGGCCGACGCCACCGCCGTGCTGCGCCACAAGCCCCACGGCGTGGTCGCCGTGTTCGGCCCCTATAACTTCCCCGGCCACCTGCCCAACGGCCACATCGTGCCCGCGCTGCTGGCCGGCAATGCCGTGGTGTTCAAGCCCAGCGAGCTGACCCCCAAGGTGGCCGAGCTGACGGTCCAGTGCTGGATCGAGGCGGGCCTGCCCGCCGGCGTGCTCAACCTGGTGCAGGGCGGCCGCGAAACCGGCGTCGCCCTGGCTGGCAACCCGGGCATCGACGGCCTGTTCTTCACCGGCTCCAGCCGCACCGGCAACCTGCTGCACCAGCAGTTCGCCGGCCGCCCGGACAAGATCCTGGCGCTGGAGATGGGCGGCAACAACCCGCTGGTGGTGGACGAGGTGGCCGATGTCGACGCGGCTGTCTACACCATCATCCAGTCCGCCTTCATCTCCGCTGGCCAGCGCTGCACCTGCGCCCGCCGCCTGCTGGTGCCGGTCGGCGCCTGGGGCGACGCGCTGCTGGCACGCCTGGTGGCGGTGGCGGCGAGCATTCAGGTCGGCGCCTTCGACGCCCAGCCGGCACCTTTCATGGGCTCGGTGATCTCCCTGGACGCGGCGCGCCATCTGCTCAAGGCCCAGGAGCACCTGATCGCCCAGGGCGCCACGCCGCTGCTGGCCATGTCCCAACCGCTGGAGACCGCCGCGCTGCTGACCCCCGGCATCCTCGACGTCACCGCCTTGGCCGAGCGCCCGGACGAAGAGTTCTTCGGCCCGCTGCTGCAGGTGATCCGCTACGACGGTTTCGAGGCCGCCATGGCCGAGGCCAACGCCACCCAGTACGGCCTGGCCGCCGGCCTGCTTTCGGACTCCCGCGAGCTGTACCAGCGCTTCTTCATCGAGAGCCGAGCCGGCATCGTCAACTGGAACAAACAACTGACCGGGGCCGCGAGCAGTGCGCCCTTCGGGGGCGTCGGCGCGTCGGGCAACCACCGCGCCAGCGCCTACTACGCCGCTGACTACTGCGCCTACCCGGTCGCCTCGCTGGAAAGCGAAACCCTCGCCCTGCCTGCAACCCTGACGCCTGGAGTCAGCCTATGAGCGCCCATGAAGTGAACTTCGACGGTCTGGTCGGCCCGACCCACAACTACGGTGGCCTGTCCTACGGCAACGTGGCGTCGCAGAGCAACAGCCAGGCGGTCTCCAGTCCGAAGGAAGCCGCCCTGCAGGGCCTGGCGAAGATGAAGGCGCTGATGGACATGGGTTTCCAGCAGGGCGTACTGGCCCCGCAGGAGCGCCCCAACGTCGCCGCGCTGCGCAGCCTCGGCTTCGCCGGCACCGACGCCCAGGTGATCGAGAAGGCCGCCAAGGACGCCATGCCGCTGCTGGCCGCCTGCAGCTCGGCCTCCAGCATGTGGACCGCCAACGCCTGCACCGTCAGCCCCAGCGCCGACACCGCCGATGGCCGTGTGCACTTCACCGCTGCCAACCTCAACTGCAAGTTCCACCGCAGCATCGAGCACCCCACCACCAGCCGCGTGCTGGCGGCGATGTTCGCCGACGAGCGCCACTTCGCCCACCACGCCGCGCTGCCGGCGGTGGCGCAGTTCGGTGACGAAGGCGCGGCCAACCACACCCGTTTCTGCAAGGGCTACGGCGAGGCCGGCGTGGAGTTCTTCGTGTTCGGTCGCAGCGCCTTCGACAGCCGCTTCCCGGCGCCCTCGCGCTACCCGGCGCGGCAGACCCTGGAGGCCAGCCAGGCCGTCGCGCGCCTGCACGGGCTGAGCGAGGCCGGCGTGGTCTACGCCCAGCAGAACCCGGCGGTGATCGACCAGGGCGTGTTCCATAACGACGTGATCGCGGTGGGCAATGGCGAGGTGCTGTTCCATCACCAGGACGCCTTCCTGGAGACCGACAAGGTACTGGCCGAGCTGCACGACAAGCTGGGCCGCGTCGGTGGCCGCTTCCAGGCCGTGTGCGTGCCCCGCGAGGCGGTGACGGTGGAGGACGCGGTGCGTTCCTACCTGTTCAACAGCCAGCTGCTCAGCCGCGCCGACGGCAGCATGTTGCTGATCGTCCCCGAGGAATGCCGCAACAACGCGCGGGTGTGGCACTACCTGCAGACCCTGACCGCCGAGGACGGCCCGATCCGCGAGGTGAAGGTCTTCGACCTCAAGCAGAGCATGCAGAATGGCGGCGGCCCGGCGTGCCTGCGCCTGCGCGTGGCCCTGAAGGACAACGAGCTGGCGGCGGTCAACCCGGGCGTGATCCTCACCCCCTCGCTCTACGACACCCTGACCGCCTGGGTGGAGAAGCATTACCGCGATCGCCTGAGCGAAAGCGACCTGGCTGATCCACAATTGCTCACCGAATGCCGCACGGCATTGGATGAACTCACCCAGATCCTTAAACTGGGCGCCGTTTATCCGTTCCAACTGAACTGAGCGGCGTGCGGCCGGCGGTGAGGTGTTCCTCGGAACCCTCCGCCCCGCCCGCCGCTCTCTGCCTTACGATCCTGGAGTTCTACACATGTCCGACGCCCTGCAACTCATCCTCGAAGACACCGACGGCACCCAGCTGGAAACGTCCTGCACCCGGTTTGCCGTGGTCTGGCAGGGCAAGGAGGTCTGGATCCAGACCGCTGGCAACGGCCAACTGCTGATCGGCGTGGACGTGGAGGAGGGTGATACCGAGTACGCCAACCTGCTGCTGCGCCCGCTGGCCACCAACCTGGTGAGCCTGCAGCTGGAAATGGAACCGGCCGACGCCGACGACGAAGACGGCCACGTACACGGGCCGGACTGCAACCACGACCACTGAGGACGCGCGGATGCTGGCCCTTGGCAAGCTGCTTGAACTGACCCTGGCCGGCCGTGAGCCGACCGAGAAGATTCAACTGACCGCCGAGGGCACGCGCCTGCACTGGCTGGCGGAGGGTGCCCTGGAGGTGACCCCGCCCGCCGGCGCCGATGACGGCCTGGACCTGCTGCTCTCCGCCGGCATCCACGGCAACGAGACGGCACCGATCGAACTGCTCGACCGGCTGCTCCAGGGCGTGGCCCGGGGTGAACTGAAGCCCCGCGCACGCATTCTCTTCCTGCTCGGCAACCCCGAGGCCATGCGCCGGGGCGAGCGCTATGTGGAGCAGGACATCAACCGCCTGTTCAACGGCCGCCACGAGCAGACCAGCGGCACCGAGGCCATGCGCGCCAACGAGCTGGAACACCTGGCCGCCGCATTCTTCGCCCGTGAGGGCCGCACCCGCCTGCATTACGATTTGCACACCGCCATCCGTGGCTCGAAGGTCGAGCAGTTCGCCCTCTACCCCTACAAAGAAGGGCGTGAGCATTCCCGTCGCGAACTGGCCCGTCTGGGCGCCGCCGGCATCGAAGCGGTGCTGCTGCAGAACAAGACCGGCATCACCTTCAGCTCCTACACCTACGCGCGGCTGGAGGCCGAGGCCTTCACCCTCGAACTCGGCAAGGCCCGGCCGTTTGGGCAGAACGAGGGCGTGAACCTCGATCGGCTGGAAACCCGCCTGCGCCAGTTGATTGAGGGTTCCGAGCCTGAAGCGGACGCGCTGGGCGATCTCAAGCTGTTCGCCGTGTCCCGCGAAGTGATCAAGCACAGCGATGCCTTCCGCCTGCACCTGCCCGATGACGTGGAGAATTTCAGCGAGCTGCCCACCGGCTACCTGTTGGCCGAGGACATCGCCGGGACCCGCTGGGTGGTGGCAGAGCAGGGCGCGCGCATCATCTTCCCCAACCCCAAGGTGAAGAACGGCCTGCGCGCCGGCATCCTCATCGTGCCCGCCAACGTCGACTGATCCAGTGGGCCTATCCCTCGTGGGCTGAAGCCCGCGCCGTGGGGCGCCTGGCGCCCCTTGCCCCACTCGCCGCGCTCCTTTAGGGTCACCCCCTTACCCAGCCAAGGAGCCCGAGATGTCCGTCATCGACCTGCGCAGCGACACCGTCACCCAACCCACCCCGGGGATGCGCGAGGCGATGAACCGCGCCCCGCTGGGTGATGACGTCTATGGCGAAGACCCCACCGTCAACCGCCTTGAGGCCTGGCTGGCCGAGCGCCTGGGGTTCGAGGCGGCGCTCTTCGTCCCCACCGGCACCATGAGCAACCTGCTGGGCCTGATGGCGCACTGCCAACGGGGCGACGAGTACATCGTCGGCCAGCAGGCCCATACCTATAAGTACGAAGGCGGCGGCGCGGCAGTGCTGGGCTCGATCCAGCCACAGCCCATCGAGGGCGAGGCCGACGGCAGCCTGGACCTGGCGAAGGTGGAGGCCGCCATCAAGCAGGACGACTTCCACTTCGCCCGCACCCGCCTGCTGGCGCTGGAGAACACCATGCAGGGCAAGGTCCTGCCCCTGGCGTACCTGGCGGCGGCCCGCGAACTGACCCGCCGCCGTGGCCTGGCGCTGCACCTGGACGGCGCGCGGCTGTACAACGCCGCCGTGAAGCTGGGGGTGGAAGCCGCCGAGATCACCCGCCATTTCGACTCCGTCTCCGTGTGCCTGTCCAAGGGGCTGGGCGCTCCGGTCGGGTCGGTGCTGTGCGGCGGCGCCGAGTTCATCCAGCGTGCCCGCCGGCTGCGCAAGATGGTCGGTGGCGGCATGCGCCAGGCCGGCCTGCTGGCCGCCGCCGGGCACTACGCCCTGGAACACCAGGTGGCGCGCCTGGCTGACGACCACGCCAATGCCGCGCGCCTGGGCGAAGGGCTTGCGGCACTGGGCTTCAGCGTGGAGCCAGTGCAGACCAACATGGTCTACGTCGACATCGGCGAGCGGGCCGCGGCCCTCAAGGCCTTCATGGCCGAGCGCGGCGTGGTATTGAGCGCGGCGGCACGCCTGCGCATGGTCACCCATCTGGATGTCGATGCCGGCGGAATCGAGCGGGTGATCGAGGGTTTTGCCGCGTTTCTCGATCATGCGAGATGAAATCCCCCCGATAGCCCCTTTCTATCGCACAAGGCACTATCCGCGCGGCAAAGGGCCGATATAATGCGGCCCTTTGCCGGCGATTCTTGACCGCAGATTCCGTGGACGAACCTATGAAAAGCGCAGAAATCCGTGAAGCCTTCCTGAGCTTCTTCGAAGAGAAAGGGCACACCCGCGTTGCCTCCAGCTCCCTGATCCCGGGCAACGACCCGACCCTGCTGTTCACCAACGCGGGCATGAACCAGTTCAAGGACTGCTTCCTGGGCCTGGAAAAGCGCGCTTACACCCGTGCCACCACCAGCCAGAAGTGCGTCCGTGCCGGCGGCAAGCACAACGATCTGGACAACGTCGGCTACACCGCGCGCCACCACACCTTCTTCGAAATGCTGGGCAACTTCAGCTTCGGCGACTACTTCAAGCGCGATGCCATCCACTACGCCTGGGAATTCCTCACCGGTGACAAGTGGCTGAAACTGCCCAAGGAAAAGCTCTGGGTCACCGTCTACGCCAGCGACGACGAGGCCTACGACATCTGGACCCAGGAAGTCGGCATCCCCGCCGAGCGCATGGTCCGCATCGGTGACAACAAGGGCGCGCCCTATGCGTCCGACAACTTCTGGGCAATGGGCGATACCGGCCCGTGCGGCCCGTGCACCGAGGTTTTCTACGACCACGGCCCGGACATCTGGGGCGGCCCGCCCGGCTCCCCGGAAGAAGACGGCGATCGCTACATCGAGATCTGGAACAACGTCTTCATGCAGTTCAACCGCACCGCCGATGGCGTGATGCACCCGCTCCCCGCGCCGAGCGTGGACACCGGCATGGGCCTGGAGCGCATCAGCGCCGTGCTGCAGCACGTGCACTCGAACTACGAGATCGACCTGTTCCAGAACCTGCTCAAGGCCGCCGCCGAGGCCATCGGCTGCGCCAACGACGACGCCCCGTCCCTGAAGGTCGTGGCCGACCACATCCGCTCCTGCTCCTTCCTGGTGGCGGACGGTGTGCTGCCGTCCAACGAAGGCCGTGGCTACGTGCTGCGCCGCATCATTCGCCGCGCCTGCCGCCACGGCAACAAGCTGGGCGCCAAGGGCACCTTCTTCCACAAGATCGTCGCTGCCCTGGTGGCCGAGATGGGCGAGGCCTTCCCCGAGCTCAAGCAGCAGCAGGCGCACATCGAGCGTGTGTTGAAGACCGAGGAAGAGCAGTTCGCCAAGACCCTGGAGCATGGCCTGAAGATCCTCGAGCAGGACCTCGTGTCCCTGCAGGGTCAGGTCATCCCGGGCGATATCGTCTTCAAGCTCTATGACACCTATGGGTTCCCGGTGGACCTGACCGCCGACATCGCCCGCGAACGCGAGCTGACCGTCGACGAGGAAGGCTTCGAGCGCGAGATGGAGGCCCAGCGCGAGCGCGCCCGCGCCTCCAGCGCCTTCGGCATGGACTACAACAGCCTGGTCAAGGTCGACGGTGACACCCGCTTCCTCGGCTACGCCGGTACCAGTGGCAGTGGCAAGGTCGTCGCGCTGTTCAAGGCCGGTGCTGCCGTGGACAGCCTCGCCGAAGGCGAGGAGGGCGTGGTGGTGCTGGACCAGACCCCGTTCTACGCCGAGTCCGGCGGCCAGGTGGGTGACTGCGGTTACCTGGAAGGCGCCGGAGTGCGCTTCGACGTCCGCGACACCACCAAGGCCGGCGGTGCCTTCCTGCACCACGGCATTGTGGCCAAGGGCGGCCTCTCGGTCGGTGCCAGCGTCATGGCCGAAGCCGACTCCACCGTTCGCAGTGCCACGGCGCTGAATCACTCCGCGACCCACCTGCTGCACGCAGCCCTGCGCCGCGTGCTCGGTGAGCACGTGCAGCAGAAAGGCTCCCTGGTGGACAGCCAGCGCCTGCGCTTCGACTTCAGCCACTTCGAGGCCATCAAGCCCGAGCAGCTGAAAGCGCTGGAAGACATCGTCAACACCGAGATCCGCCGCAACACCGCAGTCGAGACCGAAGAGACCGACATCGAAACCGCCAAGGCCAAGGGCGCCATGGCGCTGTTTGGCGAGAAGTACGGCGACCAGGTGCGTGTGCTGAGCATGGGCGGTGATTTCTCCGTCGAGCTCTGCGGTGGTACCCACGTCTCCCGCACCGGCGACATCGGCCTGTTCAAGATCACCAGCGAAGGCGGTGTTGCCTCCGGCGTGCGCCGTATCGAGGCAGTCACCGGTGCTGCGGCCCTGGCCTACCTGAACGGTGCCGAGGAGCAACTGAAGGAAGCGGCCGTGCTGGTCAAGGGCAGCCGTGACAACGTCCTGGACAAGCTCGCAGCCCTGCTGGAGCGCAACCGCCAGCTGGAAAAAGAAGTCGACCAGCTCAAGGCCAAGGCGGCCAGCGCGGCCGGCGATGACCTAGCGGCATCGGCAGTGGAGGTCAAGGGTGTCAAGGTCCTGGCCGCGCGCCTGGACGTGGACGGCGACGCGCTGCTGGCGCTGGTCGACCAATTGAAGAACAAGCTCGGCCGCGCAGTGATCCTGCTCGGCGGTGCGCTGGAGGGCAAGGTGACACTGGTCGCCGGCGTCACCCAGGACCTGACCGGCCAACTCAAAGCCGGCGATCTGATGAAGCAGGCCGCAGCAGCGGTCGGTGGCAAGGGCGGTGGCCGTCCGGACATGGCGCGTGGCGGTGGTACCGACGCCGCAGCCCTGGATCAGGCCCTGGCACTTGCCGTTCCGTTCGTCGAGCAGGGGCTCTGATGCCGTTGGCGCCCGGTTGCCACCCGCACCGGGCGCCCGCCGGAACCCTTCGCCAGGAGCTCCGCGCCACGCCCGGCGGGCCCTTGGCAGTGTCCTGCGTTGATTGTTTAATGGGCGCCCTTCACGGGATTAGGCGGCTTTGAAATGGCTTTGATCGTACAGAAGTTTGGGGGGACCTCGGTCGGCACCATCGAGCGCATCGAGCAGGTGGCCGAGAAGGTCAAGAAATTCCGCGAGCGCGGTGACGACATCGTCGTGGTGGTTTCCGCCATGAGCGGCGAAACCAATCGCCTCATCGATCTGGCCAAGCAGATCAGCGACAACAAGCCGGTTCCGCGTGAGCTGGACGTGATGGTGTCCACCGGCGAGCAGGTGACCATCGCCCTGCTGGCGATGGCGCTGATCAAGCGCGGTGTGCCGGCCATCTCCTACACCGGCAACCAGGTCCGCATCCTCACCGACAGCGCCCACAACAAGGCGCGCATCCTGCAGATCGACGACCAGAAGATCCGCGCTGACCTCAAGTCCGGTCACGTCGTGGTGGTGGCCGGTTTCCAGGGTGTGGACGAGCACGGCAACATCACCACCCTCGGCCGTGGTGGCTCCGACACCACCGGCGTAGCCCTGGCGGCTGCCCTGAGGGCGGACGAGTGCCAGATCTACACCGATGTAGATGGCGTCTACACCACCGACCCGCGCGTTGTCCCTCAGGCCCGTCGCCTGGACAAGATCACCTTCGAGGAAATGCTGGAAATGGCCAGCCTCGGCTCCAAGGTGCTGCAGATCCGCTCGGTGGAGTTTGCCGGCAAGTACAACGTTCCGCTGCGCGTGCTGCACAGCTTCCAGGAGGGTCCGGGCACCCTCATTACCCTTGATGAAGAGGAATCCATGGAACAGCCGATCATTTCCGGCATCGCCTTCAACCGCGACGAGGCCAAGCTGACCATCCGTGGCGTGCCGGACATCCCCGGCGTGGCCTTCAAGATCCTCGGCCCGGTGAGTGCGGCCAACATCGAAGTGGACATGATCGTGCAGAACGTCGCGCACGATAACACCACCGATTTCACCTTCACCGTGCACAACAATGACTACCAGAACGCCCTAGCCGTGCTGGAGAAGACCGCTGCCGAGATCGGCGCCCGTGAAGTCGGCGGCAACACCAACATCGCCAAGGTTTCCATCGTCGGTGTCGGCATGCGCTCCCACGCGGGCGTCGCCAGCCGCATGTTCGAAGCCCTGGCCAAGGAAAGCATCAACATCCAGATGATCTCGACCTCCGAGATCAAGGTCTCCGTCGTCATCGAGGAGAAGTACCTCGAGCTGGCCGTCCGTGCTCTGCACACTGCCTTTGAACTGGATGCACCCGCTCGACAGAGCGAGTGAGCCTTATAACGAAAGGCGCGGCTCACACCGCGCCTTTCGTCGTTTTTGGTCTGCGGTGGTGGAACTTTCCTTTTGCCATCGCTGGTCAATACTTGGGTGGACGCCCCTTGAAATTCATGGGGGGCCGACGCCATTTCTTTTTTGCAGACTGTCCCTGAAACACATCCGTGAGGAGAAAGGAATGCTGATTCTGACTCGCCGGGTCGGAGAGACCCTGATGGTCGGTGATGAAGTCACCGTCACCGTATTAGGCGTGAAAGGTAATCAGGTGCGCATTGGCGTCAACGCCCCGAAAGAGGTAGCCGTGCACCGTGAGGAAATTTACCAGCGCATCCAGAAAGAGAAAGACCAGGAACCAAACCACTAATTTTTCTACTTTTTTTCTTTGCAAACGGGGAAAACATGGTTATCATGCGCCCCGTGTTGCGGAGAGGTGGCCGAGTGGCCGAAGGCGCTCCCCTGCTAAGGGAGTACACCTCAAAAGGGTGTCGGGGGTTCGAATCCCCCCTTCTCCGCCATTATTCAGTGTTGTAGAGATGTCAGCGGTTAGTTCGATAAGTTATTGAAAAGTATCGAAAAAATCAGTTGACGGTGGTTTTGAAGTCTCTATAATGCGCGCCCACAACGCACTCGTAGCTCAGCTGGATAGAGTACCCGGCTACGAACCGGGCGGTCAGAGGTTCGAATCCTCTCGAGTGCGCCATTTTCAATCAGCCGATTTAGCGTCGGATGTTTGAAGAAACCAGCGGTGATCTGGTCTAAAAACACCACAACGCACTCGTAGCTCAGCTGGATAGAGTACCCGGCTACGAACCGGGCGGTCAGAGGTTCGAATCCTCTCGAGTGCGCCATACAAGAAAGGCCTGCAGAAATGCAGGCCTTTTTCTTTTTCCGTCTTTTTATCTCTCTGGCAATCGCGTCGCTTTGTACGGGCAAGCGGTCACAGTGCTGCCGTGCCAGTGGCGAGACCGTCGAGGAAGGACTGGTAGTGGCGAGCCGTCTCGGCGGGGCGCTCAATCATCGGCGCGTGTCCGCAGTCCTTCATGATCACCGTGCTGGCGTGCGGGATCAGTGGCTTCATGACGTCAAGGCTCGATACGTCCAGTATGCGGTCCTTGTCGCCCCAGAGCAGCAGGGTAGGGGCCTGGATCTTTGGCAGTTCCGGCTCCAGGGGGATATAGCGCTTCACCAGTTGCTGGAAGATCGCTTCATAGCGGGCCTGGTTGGCGATGGCCCTGTCTGCCAGATAGCGCTTGAGCGGCGCCGGTAGGATCGGCGGATCGACGAAGACGAAGTCCATCAGCCTGTCGTAGTCGGCAGTCCTGGTGACCACCAGCGGGTTGGGCTGGCCCTGTTCAAGAAGGTTGAACAGTTCGCTCTTGTGCGGCGCGGTGATGCCTGCATTGTCGAAGAGTGCCAGTGAGCGCACCCGTTCCGGGTAGCGCGCCGCATACAGCGCCACGATGTGGCCGCCCATGGAGTTGCCGACCAGATGGACCTTGCCCACTTCCAACGCCTGGATGAAGTCCGCCAGCCGCTCGGCCTGGGTACCGACGTCATAGCTGCCTTCTGGCCGGCTGCTTTCGCCGAAGCCCGGTAGATCGGGCACCACCACCTGATAGCGGCTGCTGAAATGCCGGGCCATGCGCAGCCAGTTGTCCTTGTCTGCCCCGAAGCCGTGGACCATGACGATGGTCTCGCCCAACTGCGGGCCGCCGCCGTAGTAGGCGAAATCCAGCTCGCCTACCGTCAGCGTCTGGCTGTCCAGGCCAGCCAGATGGGTTTCCACCAGCCGTGCACTGGCCATCAGCGCAGGGGGATAGAAATAAAGCGTGGCCGCCACCGCTGCCAGCACCGTCACAAGTCCTGCAAGCAGTTTCTTCATCAAGGCTTCCTTATGACAAAAAACGATTTCAAATGGCCTAAGCTAGCACGGCGTCATGGTCGTGCAGCGCCACGGCCGGCGTCTTCCCAACCAAGCTCCAGTACTGGGACCCCATGATGTACAGACGTCTCTTCCTCGCTCCGTTGCTGATCGCCAGCCTGCTGGTTCCTACCCTCGCCCTGGCGGCCAAGAAGTGTGAGCACCTGGTGGCGACGGGCAACCCCGAGTACCCGCCTTACCTCTGGCGCGACCCGCACAATCCCAAGCTGTTGATTGGTGCCAATGCCGATCTGCTGCACCGCATCGGTGATGAGATCGGCGTGAAGATCGACGTCCTTTACACCGGTCCCTGGTCCCGTGCGCAGGATGAAGTGCGCACCGGCCGGATCGATCTCATCGCCGGCGCCTTCCTCACCCTGCCGCGGCTGGAGACGATGGACTACATCCACCCCGCCTTCCTCGAAACCCCCAGCGTGGTCTGGGTCAAGCACGGCCGCGCGTTCCCCTTCCAGGGGCGTGATGACCTCAGGGGGCGCATCGGTGGCACCCTGGTCAACAACAGCTTCGGCCAGGATTTCGATCAGTTCGCCCGCGACAATCTTTCCCTCGAAGAAGTCCCCAGCGTCACCCAGGCCTTCCAGAAACTGCTGCTGGAACGCACCGAGTTCGTTCTCTACGAGCACTATCCCGGCGTCGCCCTGGCGGAGACCCTCGGCATCACCCATGACCTGGAGGTGCTGGAACCGCCCATCGCCAGCGAAGGGCTACACCTCACGCTCTCTTACAACTCCGCCTGCAACGACCCCTGGCTGCGCGGACAACTGGCGAAAAAGATGACAGAATTGGTCGCCGCAGGGGTGCCGCAGGCCCTGCTGCAACGCAATCTCGAGCGGTGGCGGACCCAGCAGCTACAGCCCGCCACGGCCCCGAAACCGTAGGAACCCCCAGTGATCGAACACCGCATACTGGCCGCCGGCCTGGCACTTCTTGCCCTCTCCGGCTGCGCCAACGATCCCGCCCCCGTCGAGCAGATGCGCCTCTCCGAGCAGGCCGTGGCCCAGGCCCGCGCCGTCGGTGCGAGCGCCGACCAGGTCCCGGAGATGAAACTGGCTGAAGAGAAGCTGGCCCGCGCCCAGAAGAACATGGGCGAGCAGGATTACAAGCGTGCGCGTTTCTTTGCCGAGCAGGCCGAACTGGACGCCCGCCTCGCCGAATCCCTGGTGCTGACCCAGAAGAGCAAGGCCCAGCTCAGCGACCTGACCACCCGCATCAACCGCCTGCGCAAGCAACTGGGGGACCTGGAATGACCCCGCGTATCGCCATGAGCGGCCTCGTTGCCGCGCTCCTGCTGCTCGCTGGCTGTGCCTCCTCGCGCCAGGCCGAGCAGAGCCTGGATGAAGCCCGCAACCGCTTCCAGCAGGTGAAGGAAGACCCCCAGGTACTGGCCAGTGCGCCCAAGGACGTGATCCGCGCTGGGGAATCCCTGGCCCGCGCCGAGCGCCTCGCCACCTACTGGGGCAACGATGCTGACGTCGAGCACTACGCCTTCCTCAGCCAGCGCTACAGCCAGATCGCCGCCCAGCACAGCGAACTGGCCCGTGACCAGGAGCGTGCCGCGCGCCTGCAGGGCGAGCGTGAGCGTCTGCAGCAATCCCTGCGTGAAGCCAAGCTGCTCAGCGCGCAGCAGAAGGGCAACTGGCTCGAAGAGCAGATGGTCGCCCTTGCCGCTACCGAGACTGATCGCGGCCTGGTGATGACCCTGGGCGACGTGCTGTTCGACACCGGCCGCTCCGAGCTCAAGGGCAGTGCCAACCGCACCGTGCTCAAGCTTGTGCAGTTCCTGCAGATCAACCCGCGCCGCACCGTGCGCATCGAGGGCTACACCGACAGCAGCGGTACCCGCGAAGAGAACCTCGCCCTGTCCCGTGACCGCGCCCAGTCCGTGGCTGACGTGCTCACCGACCTCGGGGTCGATGCCAAGCGCATCGAGGTGAAGGCCTATGGCGAAGCCTTCCCCATCGCGGAGAACGCCTCCAACAGCGGCCGCGCGCAGAACCGCCGCGTCGAGATCGTCATCTCCGACGAAAAGGGCAACCTCGGCGAAGCCCGCTGATCGCCCTCTGCGCCACCATTGGAACCCCGGTGACCTCACGGCGCCGGGGTTTTTCATGCCTGCTCGCCACGGCTCGCCCCCATACAGCGCGGGTTTGCAACGGGGCACTTGCGCAACGAAGCGCCACCACCGGTCACTGTGGCGGTACAGTCCCTGGCAATTTTCACTGTATGGTCCACAATTTTGCGGACTGTACCGGTGCAATCCCGTTTTGCTTCGGTACTGTTACGGTCCAGTGAGACAGGTGCCGCCGCCATGACCAATCTGCTGCTTTACCAACGCATCGCCCAGCAACTGGCCGAAGACATCAGGCGTGGCGTGTACCAGCCCGGCGAACGGGTGCCCTCGGTGCGCAAGCTCAGCGCCCAGCTCAACGTCAGCCACGCCACCGTGCTGCAGGCATACGCCAACCTCGAAGACCAGGGCCTGATCCGCGCGCGGCCGCAGTCCGGCTTCTACGTCCACCAGACCCCTGCGCTCACCGCCTCGACCCCCGACATCGCCCGGGTCGAACGCCCCGGCCTGGTCACCCGCGCCAGCATCATCAACCAGGTGCTCACCGAATCCCGTCGCGAGGGCGTGTTCCCCCTCGGCGCCGCCGTGCCCCATGTGGACTACCTCCCCGTGCGCGCCCTGCACCAGCAACTGGCCAAGGTCACCCGCTTCCACAGCCCGCGCGCCTTCAGCTACATGTTCAGCCCCGGTTTCGAGCCACTGCGTCGCCAGGTGGCGATCCGCATGCGCGATGCCGGCGTGGTGGTCGACCCGTCCGAAGTGGTCATCACCCACGGCTGCGTCGACGCCATCCAGATGAGCCTGCGGGTGCTGACCCGCCCCGGCGACCTGATCGCCACCGAATCGCCGACCTACTACGGCCTGCTGCAACTGGCGGACCTGCTCGGGCTCAAGGTCATCGAGATCCCCAGCGACCCCACCACCGGCATCAGCCTCGAAGCCCTGCAACTGGCCGCCAACCAATGGCCCATCAAGGCCCTGGTGCTCACCTCGCGCCTCAGCAACCCGCTGGGCGGCACCGTGCCCGAAGAGCGGCAGAAGCAGCTGCTGCGCCTGGCATCGGACTTCGACATCCAGATTGTCGAGGACGACATCTACGGCGAGCTCATGTTCGAGCAGGGGCCTTCCAAATCCCTCAAGGCCAGTGACCGTGACGGCCGGGTGATCTACTGCTCCAGCTTCTCCAAGACCCTCTCGCCCGGCGTGCGGATCGGCTGGATCGTCGCCGGCAAGTACCAGGACGAAATCCAGCGCCTGCAGACCTTCACCACTCACTCCGCCTGCAGCGTCACCCAGATGGGCGTTGCTGCCTACCTTGAGAACGGCGGCTACGACCGGCACCTGCGCTACATCCGTCAGGAGTACCGCAAGAACCTCACCGCCTTCCAACTGGGGGTGCAGCAGTACTTCCCCGAAGGCACCCAGATGACCCGGCCCAACGGCGGCTTCATCCTCTGGATCAGCCTGCCGGCCAAGGTCAACACCAAGGACCTGCATGTCCGCGCGCTGCAGCAGGGCATCAGCATCGCCCCGGGGCTGATCTTCAGTAACACCGAGCAGTTCAACCACTGCGTGCGCCTGAACTGCGGCATCCCGTGGAACCGCGAAGCCGAGCGCGCCATCATGACCCTCGGCATGCTCGCCAAGCAGCTCTGCCAGGAAGCCGGCGGCAGCTACTGATAACCAGGCGGGGGAGGGCGGACGCTCATTGGCGTTGACAGCCCTCCAGCGTTCCCCGCAGTATCCAGCCCCTCGCAATCTGCAACCTGAGCCCGACCATGCCCGCCCACGCCTTCTCCCGCGCTTTCGTACCGGCCCTGCCGGCACTTGCGCTTGGCGTCGCCGCGAGCAAGGTCAAGAAACAGCCGCTCATTTGACCGGGGCGCGCTGTCCCGTCAGATGGGCTGACAGGACAGCAGGCGCGAAGGTCGAACCCTCTCTCACTCCCGCATCCCTGTACCCCTCCGACGGCGACGACAGACGGTCAGCCTGAAGGAGTGAAGCAATGCCCGCGTTTTCTGGAATCTGGGTCGCCCTGGTGACCCCCTTCGCCGACGGCGAACTCGACCTGCCCGCCCTGCAACGCCTCGCCCGGCACCTGCTGGATGCCGGAGCAGCCGGCCTGGTCGCCTGCGGCAGCACCGGCGAAGCCGCCGCCCTCAGCCGCGACGAGCGCCTCGCCGTGCTGGATGCCCTGCTTGAGGTCGTGCCCGGCGAACGCCTGGTGATGGGCCTGGCCGGCAACAACCTCAACGACGTATTGGGCATGCTCGACGCCATCCAGCCGCGTCTCATCGGCGGCGTGCTGGTCCCGGCGCCTTACTACATCCGCCCCTCCCAGGCCGGCCTGCTCAACTGGTTCAGCCGCATCGCCGACGCCTCCCGGCTGCCGGTAATCCTCTACGACATCCCCTACCGCACCGGCGCCACCCTGGCCCTCGACACCCTGCGCCAGCTCGCCCGCCATCCCCGCATCGTCGCCCTCAAGGATTGCGGCGGCGACACCGGCAAGACCCAGGCCCTGATCGCCGACGGGCAACTGGCCGTGCTGGCCGGCGAAGACAACCAGGTGTTCACCACCCTCTGCCTGGGCGGCAGTGGCGCCATCGCCGCCTCCGCCCACCACCACACCGAGCGTTTCGTCGAGATGGCCGCCTGCGTGCAGCGGGGCGACCTGGCCCGTGCCCGGGCCCTCGCGCACAGCCTGCAACCCCTGATCGAACTGGCTTTCGCCGAGCCCAACCCCGCACCGGTGAAGAGCCTGCTGGCCCAGCGCGGGCTGATCCGCGATGAGCTGCGCGAGCCCATGCAGCCCAGTTCGCCGGCCTTGGTGGAGCGCCTGCGCAGCCTGCTCGTCTGAGCCGGCTGCCGCCCGCCCGCCGGGCCGGGTGGGGCGGCGCCGGGGTTGCGATATATACTTCGCGCCTCTGAACCGAGGAGAGCCTTGTGGCCATCGATTTTCACTGGATTCGCGACGACGCCAAACTGGCCTCCCACTGCGAACGCTGGCGCCGACTGAGTTTCGTCGCGCTGGACACCGAGTTCATGCGTGTCGACACCTTCTACCCCAAGGCCGGCCTGGTCCAGGTCGGTGACGGCGAGACGGCCTGGCTCATCGACCCCCTGCTGATCCAGGACTGGCGCCCCTTCGCCGCCCTGCTCGAAGACCCCGCCGTGACCAAGGTGCTGCATGCCTGTGGCGAAGACCTCGAAGTCTTCCTGCGGCTCACCGGCAGCCTGCCGCAACCGCTGCTCGACACCCAGCTCGCCGCCGGCTACCTCGGCATCGGCTACTCCATGGGCTACTCGCGCCTGGTGAACGCCGTGCTCGGCATCGACCTGCCCAAGGAAGAGACCCGCTCCGACTGGCTGCAGCGCCCGCTCACCGAGATGCAGGAGCGCTACGCCGCCGAGGACGCCGTGCACCTGGCCGAGATCTACCGCATCCTCGACCAGCGTCTCGACGCCACCAAGCGCGCCTGGGTTCTCGAAGACGGCGCCGAACTGGTGGCCAACCTGCGTCGCGAGACCGACCCCCAGACGCTGTACCGCGAGTCCAAGCTCGGCTGGAAACTGTCCCGCCAGCAACTGGCCGTGCTCCGCGCCCTCTACGCCTGGCGCGAGGCCGAGGCCCGCCGCCGCGACCAGCCGCGCAATCGCATCATCCGCGAGCACGCCCTGTGGCCCATGGCGCGTTTCCAGCCGGACAACCTGGTCGCCCTCTCGCGCATCGAAGACATGCACCCGCGCACCGTCCGCCAGGACGGCAACACCCTGCTCAAGCTGATCCGCGAAGCGGCCGAACTGCCGCCCGCCGAATGGCCCGAGGCACTGCCCGAGCCGCTGCCCGCCGAAGTCAACGGCCTGCTCAAGAAGCTGCGCGCCGTCGGCCAGGCCCAGGCCGAGCGCCTGGGCATCGCCCCCGAGCTGATGCTGCGCAAGAAACACCTCGAAGCCCTCATCAAGAGCGGCTTCCCCAACGGCCCCTACCAACTGCCCGAAGGCCTGCGTGGCTGGCGCCGCGAACTGATGGGCCAGGCCCTGCTGGACGTCCTGGCCGGAGAGACCGCCTGATGAAACGCATCTGCTCAATCTACAAGAGCCCCCGCAAGAACGAGATGTACCTCTACGTCGACAAGGCCGAAGCCCTCAGCCGCGTGCCCGAAGGATTGCTGGCCGCCTTCGGCGCCCCCCGGCACACCTTCGACCTGGTCCTCAGCCCCGAGCGCCAGTTGGCCCGCGAGGACATCCACAAGGTGCTGGAGAACATCGAGAAGCAGGGCTACCACCTGCAGATGCCGCCGGGTGAAGAGGAGTACATCGAGCACCTGCCCGAAGAGCTCCTGCGCATGAACGACCCGGTCTGATGCGCGTCCTTCTCGCCGACTCCAACCATGCCCGCCACGCCGAACTGCTGAGCGAGCTCGCCCCCGAACTGGAACTGTTGGCTGCAGATTCGCCTGACGAACTGGCCCGCCTGGCCGCCGACTGCCCGGTGTGGCTGGGCAGCCCGGATCGCCTCGCCGAGCTGTTGCGCCAGGGGCTCCGGCCCGAATGGGCGCAGTCCACCTGGGCCGGCATCACCCCGCTGCTGGCCGAGGGCCTGTCGCGCCAGTACCGCCTCACCCGCGCCGTCGGCATCTTCGGCCAGGTGATGGCCGAATACGTGCTGACCTACCTGCTGGCCCACGAGCGCGCGCTGCTGGCGCGCCTGGCCAGCCAGGTAGAAGGCCGCTGGGATGGCCGGTTGCCGCGCAGCCTCGCCGGGCGACGGGTGCTGGTGGTGGGCGCCGGGGACATCGGCAGCAGCGTCGGGCGCTTCCTCGCCCCCTTCGGTGTCGAGCTGCGCGGCATCGCCCGCCAGCCGCGTCCGCTGGAGCCCTTTGCCGAGGTCGCCGGCCTTGAGGCCCTGCCCGACCAGATCGGCTGGGCCGACTGCGTGGTCAACCTGCTGCCGGACACCCCCGCCACCCAGGACCTCTACAACCGTGCGCTGTTCCAGCGCATGCAGCCCACCGCGCTCTTCATCAACGCCGGGCGTGGCGTTGCGGTGGTGGATCACGACCTGGTCGCGGCCCTCGAAGCCAACGAACTGGCCGGCGCCGTCATCGACGTCTGCCGCCAGGAACCGCTGCCGGCCGAGCACCCCTTCTGGCGCGCCCCGCGCCTGCTGCTCACCGGCCACAGCTCCGCCCCCACCTTGGCCGAGCCGCTGGTCAGGCTGTTCACCGACAACCTCACCCGCTTCCGGCAAGGCCAACCGCTCCGCGGCGAAGTGGATTTCCAGCGCGGCTATTGACCCCAAGCGTGGGGATAATCCACCGGAACGTAGGATGGGCTGAGCTGTGCGAAGCCCATCATTGCCTAGGCGTCCCGTATTCGATGCGGTTCGCACAGCTCACCGCATCCTACGGATGCCCCTGCCACGGCTCGCGTGGGGGTAATCCATCGGAACGTAGGATGGGCTGAGCTGTGCGAAGCCCATCATTGCCGGGCGACCCGGATTCGATGCGGTTCGCACAGCTCACCGCATCCTACGGATGCCCCTGCCACGGCTCACGTGGGGGTAATCCACCGGAATGTAGGATGGGCTGAGCTGTGCGAAGCCCATCATCGCCGGGCGTCCCGGATTCGATGCGGTTCGCACAGCTCACCGCATCCTACGGAGCCTTGCCATGGCTCGCGTGGGGGGAATCCATCGGAACGTAGGATGGGCTGAGCTGTGCGAAGCCCATCATCGCCGGGCGATTCGGATTCGATGCGGTTAGCTCACCGCATCCTACGGAATCCCTGCCATGGCTCTTGTAGGGTGGGTCGCGCTTCATCGACCCACGCGGAGGGAGAGGCCATCAATCCCATGGCGGGCTCCGTTCCCGGGCTGAAGACCGGGCTACGTCAGGGAGGTGTATCGGGCGGGCCGCATTCCACCGATCCACCGTCGGGGCGGCGCTGCTGGAGGATATTGCGAACGATTTTCCTTACACCGCGCTACCGGTCGCTCCTGGGTCGGCGGTGCTTGGCCGGCACCGTCGGCGCGACTAGACTACCGCGCCCCTTCACCCAGTCAGATCGCCATGGCCGCCAAAGTCGAACCCTTCTGGAAGCGCAAGACCCTCGCTCAACTCGATCAGGAGGAGTGGGAGTCCCTGTGTGACGGCTGCGGCCTGTGCTGCCTGCAGAAGCTCGAGGACGAAGACGACGGCGCGGTGTACTACACCCGCATCGCCTGCAAGCTGCTCGACCTCAACACCTGCCGCTGCACCAACTACCCCAAGCGCCGCGACTTCGTGCCCGACTGCATCCAGCTCACCCCGGCCCAGGCCGACGAGTTCCGCTGGCTGCCGCCCACCTGCGGCTACCGCCTGGTGGCCGAGGGCAAGGACCTGCCGCCCTGGCACCCGCTGGTCTGCGGCGACCCCGAGGCCGTGCACAACGCCGGCATCTCCCAGTCCGGGCGCATGGTCAGCGAGACCAAGGTGGCCGAGGACGACTGGGAGGACTACATGATCTTCCGCGCCGGCTAGCGCACCCCAAGGGATCGAATCGCCGTTCGCCGCGTCATAGGGAAATCGCCACGAGGAAGCCCGCCATGTCCCACCGCGCCACCCTGCTGCTGTCCGCCACCGCCCTGCTGTTCAGTGCCCCGCTGCTGGCGGCCAAGCGCACCGACCTCGACTACAGGGTTCGCTTCCTGCCCGACAGCGACCAGGCCGAAGTCCAACTGGTGGTAGAGGAGGGCGAGAAGGTCCGCAGCCTCAGTTTCGACCTGGGCGACAAGGGCTACTACAGCGACTTCAAGGCCGACGGCCAATGGCAGCAGGAAGGCGCCGGCCGAGGCACCTGGCAACCCGCACCGGGCAAGGCCACCCTCAGCTACCGCGTGCGCATCACCCATGACCGCGGCAACGGCACCTTCGATGCGCGGATGACCCCCGACTGGGCCCTGCTGCGCGGCGACGACCTGGTGCCCCCGGCCCGGGCCGACGTGGTGGAAGGCACCGACCTGGCCGCGCGCATCCAGTTCGAACTGCCCAAGGGCTGGACCTCCGTGGAAACCGGCTGGACCCGCGTCGGCAAGAACCGCTTCCGCGTGGACAACGCCGAGCGCGTGTTCGACCGCCCCACCGGCTGGATCATCGCCGGCAAGCTCGGCAGTCGCCGCACCGAACTGGGCAACACCGACGTCACCATCAGCGCCCCGGTGGGCGAGGGCATGCGGCGGATGGACATCCTCACCCTGCTGACCTTCGTCTGGCCCCACGCCCAGGCAGTGTTCCCCCGCGACCCCGGCAAGCTGTTGATCGTCGGCGCCGGCGACCCCATGTGGCGCGGCGGGCTGTCCGGGCCCAACTCCTTCTTCATGCACGCCGACCGCCCGCTGGTCAGCGAGAACGGCACCAGCTCCCTGGTGCACGAACTGGTGCATGTGTTCACCCGCATCCAGGACACCGAGCGCAGCGACTGGATCAGCGAAGGCATCGCCGAGTACTACGCCATCGAACTGATGCGCCGCGCCGGCGGGCTCAGTGAGGACCGTTACCACAAGGTGCGCGCCCACCTGAAGCGCTGGAGCCGCAAGGTCACCAACCTGCGCGGTGAGCATTCCACCGGGCCGACCACCGCCCGCGCCGTGCTGCTGCTGCAGGACCTCGACGAAGAGATCCGCAAGAGCAGCAAGGGCGCTCACTCCCTCGATGACGTGGTGCGCGGGCTGATGCGCCTGGACAAGGTCGCCACGGCAGACTTCGTCGGCATCGCCGAGAACGTCCTCGGCGGCCCCTCCAGAACCCTCGACACGCCGCTGCTGGACGACAAGGCCGCCCGATAGCCCTCAGCGCATCAGTGCGGGTACAGCGGCGGCAGCGCGCTGGCCGTGGTCTGCTGCTGCACCTGGCGCGCCGGCAGCGCGCGGATCGCCTTCCACAGGTCCTCGCCCTGCCAGTGCTGGCCGCTCTCGCTGTAGAGCGCGCCGTTCAGACCGTCCATCGCATCCGACAGCGGCACGAAGCGCGCCGCCATCTCCGCCAGGGTTTCCGGCTGCTGGCGCGCCCAGGCGTCCAGCGCCTGGCGGGTCGCCTGCGGGTCGTTGGCCTGGCAGGCGCGCTTGAGGTCGTCCAGCAGCGTGCGCGGGCTCGGCCCGGTCTGCACCGTCGGCAGGATCGCCGGCTGGCGGCGGGCGTGCCACCACAGGCCGAAGCCCAGCAGCGTGGTCAGCGCCAGGATCAGCGTCGCCAGTTGCCAGGGCCACAGCGGCGGGCCGGCTTGGGTCGGCTGGTCGGCACCGGGTGTTTCCACCGGGGCTTCCGGCTCCATCGCCGGGTTCACCGCCACCTCCAGGGTGCGGGCCGGCAGGCGGCTGTGCTCCAGGCGGTCGTCCCGGGTGTTCCACCACACCACGTCCACTGCCGGCAGCTCGATGCGCCCGGCCGCCGTGGGCACCAGCGCCTCGCGCTCCTCGCGGCTGCCGGTCACTCCGCGCTCGCCCACCTCATTGGCCAACTGAGGCTGGTCCGGGTAGCGGCGCAGGTCATTGGCGCTGGTGGCCGGCAGCGCCGGGATCTGCGCGCTGGAGAGCCCTTCGGTCTTCACCATCAGGCTGCGGGTCAGGGAATCGCCGACCTGCGCCTTGTCCGGCTCCGGGCTCCAGGCTTCCACCAGGGTCAGGTTGCGCGCCGGCAGCCACGGCGCATCGGCCGGGTAGTCCGCCGGGCGCGGCTTCACCGCCAGGGGGATCTGTGGCGAGCTGACCCGCGTCAGGCGGCCCGGGCGCGGCCCGAAGGGCTGGTAGGCGTCCTGGCTGCTGCGTTCGGCCAGGGTCGCGCTGAACACCTGGGAGGGGATCATCAGTTGGCCGCTCTTCTGCGGGAAGATCGCGTAGCGCAGCTCGATCACCCCATGGCGCACGCCGTTGATCTCCTTCTCGTAGGTGCGCGGCTCACCCAGTTGCTCGATGCGCGCATCGGCCATCTGCAGCGGCGTCAGGCTGCTGTCGTCGTACAGCGAGACCGAGTGGTAGATGCGCAGGGTGAGGATGGCCTGGGCCTGCACGTAGACGCTTTCCTGGTCCAGGCTGGCGTCGATGAACACCGGTGCCAGCTTGCCGGAGTCCGCGTTGGGGTCGTTCTTCTGGATGTGCAGCGGGATCGGCTGGGTCTCGGCCTCGCCCAGCTTCAGCGGCGGGATGACCACATAGCCGGTCTGCTTCGGCTGCAGGGTGACGATCCAGCGGGTGGCACGGTTGCTTTGGCCGTTGAGGGTGCTCAGGCGGTTGATCTGGCGGGTGCCGAGGACATCGAACAGCGACTCCAGCGGCGACAGGTCCGGCTTGCCGAACAGCGTCGGGTCGGAGGACTCCAGCACCAGCTCCACTGTCTCGCCTTCGCTGAGGCGGGTGCGGTCGACGCTGGCGGTGAAGCCGGCGGCGTGGGCGAGGCTGGCCAGCAGGAGGAGGATCAGGGCGCAGGTCAGGCGCTTCATTCTTGGTTTTCCTGGCGGCGTTGCTGTTCGTACCAGAACTTGCGGCGCAGCAGTTCGGCGGGGTCGTCGGGAATCTGTCGCAGCCACTGCTCCAGGGACTGGCGGCGTTCGTCGCCCAGGGGCTCGTGCTCGCTGTCCAGCGCTTGTGGCTCGCCGTCCGGTTCGGAGGGCTGGGCGTTGGCCGCTTGCTGGTCCTGGCCGCCGGCACCCTGGCCGTTCTTCTGCTCGGCCTCTGCGGCCTGCGGGTCCTGGCCGGAGTCGGGCTGGGCGTCCTGCTCCGCCGGTTGGGGCGTGCCCTTGGGCGCGTCCTGGGCGGCATCGTCCTGGCCGGTCTGTTGCTGCTGTTGTGGCGTGGAGGTGGGCTGGGGCTGCTCGGCCTGGGCCTGGCGCTGCTTCAGCAGCGCCTCCACCAGGGCCTTGTTCTTCAACGCCGGCTGCAGGTCGGGCTGACGCTCCAGGGCCGAATCGTAGGCATCCAGCGCGGCTTCCAGTTGCTCGGCCTTGGCCAGGGCATTGCCTCGGTTGTAGTGATCGGCGGCGCTGTCGCCGGCGGCGAAGCGCTCGGCAGCCTCGCCGTACTGGCCAGCCTGGTAGAGGGCATAGCCCTGCCAGGCGCGGTCCTGGAAGCGCTGTGCGGCCTCTGCCGGTTGCTGCGCTTCCAGCAGGCGCTGGCCCTGCTGGTCGGCGCGCAGCCACAGGTCGTCCAGCTCGAAGGCCAGGGCAGGGCGGGGCAGCACGAAGAACAGCGGCAGGCAGAAGATCCAGCCCCGGCGGCCGGCGCAGGCGGCGATCAGCAGCAGCGGCAGCAGCAGCCAGTGGCCCTGGTCGGCCCAGGCTTCCAGGCGGGTGGTCTCGCCGCTGTCACGCAGGGTGGTGGCCCCGCCGAGCAGGCCCAGGTTGCGCAGGTCGCGCTCATCCACCCGGGCCGTGGCGTACTTGCCGCCCAGGTCGCCGGCGAAGCGCTTGAGCCCCTGTGCGTCCAGGCGCGGCAGGAGGATGGCGCCCTGGGCGTCCTTGAGGAAGCCGCCGTTGTCCTGGGCGATGGGCGCGCCCTGGGCGGTGCCGATGCCGAGGATCGACAAGCGGTCACTGCGCGAGCCGAGGGCCTTGCGGATGCCAGTGCGCTCGGCCTCGCTGAGGCCATTGGTGATCAGCAGCAGCCGGCCCTGGCCGCGGGCCCCCTGCTCCAGCAGCGCCAGGGCCTTCTGCACCGCCAGGTCGGCGCGCTGGCCGGGCTCGGGCATGATCGCCGGCTTGAGGGCGTCCAGCAGGTTGCCGGCGGTCATCAGGTCGTCCGACAGCGGCACCAGGCTGTGGGCGCTGCCGGCGTAGACGACGATGGCCGTCTGCGCGTCGCGGCGGGCGTCCAGCAGGTCGCGCAGCTTGCGCTTGGCGTGTTCCAGGCGGCTGGGCGGCACGTCGCCGGCGAGCATCGAGGGGGTCAGTTCGAGAATCACCACCAGCGGGTCGGCGCGTTTCTGGGTGCTTTGCTCCACCCGCTGCCAGCTGGGGCCGAGCAGCGCCAGCAGGCCCAGCAGCCAGGCCAGGCCGAGGGCGATCCACGGCAGCCGGCTGCCGCGCTGGCGCCCGCCACCCAGCAGCCAGGGCTGGAAGTGCAGGGGCAGCAACTGCTGCCAGCGGCCGGTGCGGCGTTCGCGGTGCAGCAGCTGCCAGAGCAGCCACAGCAGCAGGGGCAACAGCAGCAGCCACAGCGGGCGCGACCAGTGGGGCCAGAGTTCGCTCATGAGCGCCTCCAGCGGTTGCGGGCCCAGGCCAGCCCCTGCTGGGGCAGGTCGGGCCAGAGTTCACGGGCGATCAGCACCAGGCTCAGCAGCAACGCCAGCCCCAGTGGCCAGCAGTACAGCGCCAGGGCCGGGCGTGCCTGGCTGGGCAACTGGCTCACCGGTTCGAGCGTGTCCAGTGCCAGTTCGATCTCGGTCAGCTCCTGGCTGGAGCGGGCGCGGAAGTACTGGCCGCCGGTCTGCTCGGCGATCTGCCGCAGGGTGGGCTCGTCCAGGTCCAGCGCCGGGTTGAGGCCGAACAGACCGGGTATGCCGCTCTGCTCGGGGTCGGCGCCGATGCCGATGGTGTAGATCTTCACGCCTTCCTCGGCGGCCAGGCGCGCGGCGGTCAAGGGCTCGATCTGGCCGCCGGTGTTGGCGCCGTCGGTCACCAGCACCAGCACGCGGCTGTTGGCCGGGCGCTGGCGCAGGCGCTTCACCGCCAGGCCGATGGCGTCGCCGATGGCGGTGTTCTTGCCGGCGATGCCGATCAGCGCCTCGTCCAGCCACACGTGCACGGTCTTCCGGTCGAAGGTCAGCGGTGCCTGCAGGTAGGCCTGACTGCCGAAGAGGATCAGGCCGATGCGGTCGCCCACCCGGCCGTCGATGAACTCGCCCATCAGGTGCTGCACCAGCGCCAGACGGCTGACCGGCTTGCCGTCCAGGCGCATGTCGGCGTAGTCCATGGAGCCGGACACATCCACCGCCACCAGCAGGTCGCGGCCGCTGGCCGGCAGCGGCTGTGGCTCGCCGACCCACTCGGGGCGCGCGGCGGCGCACAGCAGCAGCAGCCAGAGCAGGGCGAAGGGCGCCTGCTGGCGCCAGGCCGGCAGGTTGGCTCGGGCGCGGCGCCCGGCGAGGGCCTCCAATTCGCCGAGGAAGCTGACCTTCAGCGCCGCCTCGCCGCTGTCGGCCGGCGGCAGCAGCACCCGCAGCAGCCAGGGCAGCGGCGCCAGCAGGAAGATCCAGGGCCAGGCCAGCTCAAACATGCTTGCGTATCCAGGTTTCGACGGCCTGGTGCAGGCCGGCGATGGCCTTGTCGTCGAGTTTGCACTGCGGGCGGTAGGCGCCCTCCACCAGCACCATCCAGCGGGTCAGGCCGGCGGCGGGGCAGCGGTTGTCCAGGTAGGCCAGCCAGGCGCGGCCGTTCAGGGTCAGCACCTGGGCGTCGGGGTAGCGTTGCCGGCACAGGCGCTTGAGCAGCGCATTGAGTTGCTGCAGCCAGGGGCCGGCATGGGCGCCGTCGTAGGGTTTGGCCAGTTGTGCCAGCTCCTGCAGCGCGGCCTCGCGCATCGGGTCCAGGGGCTGGGCCTGCTCGGCCTCCTGGCGCTGCCGCGACAGCCGCCGGGCCAGGCGCCAGGCGCTCCAGACCAGCAGCGGCAGCAGCACGGCGAGCAGCCACCAGCCCGGCGCCGGGGGCCAGAACGGCACGGGCGCGGGGGCGATCAGGGGTTCGAGCTGGTCCAGCGGGTTCATCGCCGCGCCCCACGCTGCAGGTGGTCGCGCAACTGGTCGACCATTTCTTCCTGGGTGGACAGCGGCAGCAGCAGCACCCCCAGGCGCAGGGCCAGGCGCTGCCAGCGGGCACGGCGGGCCTCGCCCTGTTCGCGGTAGGCCTGGCGCAGCTCGGGGTTGTGGGTATCCAGCTCCAATTGGGCCCCCAGCTCGCTGAAGCGCAGCAGCCCGGCGGCCGGCAGCGCGTGGTCGAGGGGGTCGGACAGCGGCAACAGAATCAGGTCGGTGTGCCGGGCCAGCAGTGCCAGTTGCTGTTCGGCAGTGTCCGAGAGGGTGCGCTCGTCGCAGAGGATCACCACCAGGCTGCCGGGGCGCAGCACCTCGCGGGCACGGCGCAGGGCCAGGCTGAACCCTTCGCGGGGCGTCGCCTGGGCGGTGCCCAGACCCTGGTTGGCGCGCACCAGGCGGTTGAGCAGTTGCAGCAGGCTCTGCTTGCTGCGCCGGGGCTTGATCTCGTGGTGCTCGGCATCGCTGAAGACCAGCCCACCGATGCGGTCGTTGTGGCCCAGGGCGGCCCAGCCGATGAGGCTGGCGGCGTGGGCGGCGAGCACCGACTTGAACATCCGCCCGGAGCCGAAGAACAGCCGCTGGCTCTGCTCGACGACGATGAACACCGGGCGCTCGCGCTCCTCGTGGAACAGCTTGGTGTGGGGCTCCTGGGTGCGCGCGGTGACGCGCCAGTCGATGGTGCGCACGTCATCGCCCGGCTGGTAGACGCGCACCTGGTCGAAGTCGACCCCGCGCCCGCGCAGCTTGGAGTGGTGCAGGCCGATCAGCGGGCTGCGCCGCGAGGGCGTGGAGAACAGTTGCACCTCGCGCACGCGGTGGCGGATCTCGATCAGCTCGGCGAGGCTGACCTGCACGCCGGGGACGGCTGCCGGGCTGGTCATGGCGTCAGGCGACGGCGACCACGTCGAGGATGCGTTGCAGCACGCGGTCCTGGTCGATCCCCGCGGCCTCGGCCTCGAAGGTGAGGATCAGGCGATGGCGCAGCGCATCGAAGAGCACCGCCTGGATGTCCTCGGGGCTGACGAAGTCGCGCCCGGCCATCCACGCATGGGCCCGCGCGCAGCGGTCCAGGGCGATGGAGCCGCGCGGGCTGGAACCGTAGGCCAGCCACTCGGCCAACTCGGCGTCGAACTTGGCCGGGGTGCGCGTGGCCATCACCAGTTGCACCAGGTACTCCTCCACAGCGTCGGCCATGTACAGGCCGAGGATTTCCTTGCGTGCGGCGAAGATCGCCTGCTGGCTGACCTGGTGCTCGGGGCGGGTCTCACCGTTGAGGGCGACGCCACGGGCCTGCTGGAGGATCTTGCGTTCCACCGAGGCTTCGGGGAAGCCGATCTTCACGTGCATCAGGAAGCGGTCGAGCTGGGCCTCGGGCAGCGGGTAGGTGCCTTCCTGCTCGATGGGGTTCTGGGTCGCCATCACCAGGAACAGCGGCGGCAGGTCGTAGGTGGAACGGCCGATGGACACCTGGCGCTCGGCCATGGCTTCCAGCAGTGCGGATTGCACCTTGGCTGGCGCGCGGTTGATCTCGTCGGCCAGCACCAGGTTGTGGAAGATCGGTCCCTGCTGGAACACGAAGCTGCCGGTCTCCGGGCGGTAGATCTCGGTGCCGGTGATGTCGGCGGGCAGCAGGTCGGGGGTGAACTGGATGCGGTGGAACTCGGCCTCCACGCCTTCGGCGAGGTCCTTGATGGCCTTGGTCTTGGCCAGGCCCGGCGCGCCTTCCACCAGCAGGTGGCCGTCGGCGAGCAGTGCGATCAGCAGCCGATCGATGAGTTTTTCCTGACCGAGAATCTGGGTGGAAAGGTACTGTCGCAGGGCGACCAGTGCATCGCGGTGTTCCATCGTCGGGCTCGCTCGGGGTGGACGGGGGCAGCCTGGGCCCTCGGAGAAGGCGGGGTACTTTAATCCAAGCAGAGGTCGGCGGCTTAGGCGAGTACGCGAGCGCGCGTCGAAATCGTGACGGGCCGAGCGCTGTGCGCCCGGCCCGTCAGGGCTCAGGCGATCAGCTCGACCTTGCCGCTGGCCAGCCGGTAGACGCCGCCCACCACCTTCAGGCGGCCTTCGGCGACGGCGTCGCGTAGCAGCGTGGAGCGCTCGGTGAGCTGCTTGAGGTTGTCCCGCACGTTCTGCGCGATGGCGTTGTCCAGGGCGTTGCCCTCCTGCTTGAGCACCGCCTTCGCCGACGGCGCGATGGCCGCCGCCAGGGCCTGGATGTGGCCGGGGTAGCGGGCACCGTCGCGGGCCACCTTGAGGCCGGCTTCCACGGCGCCGCAGCCCTCGTGACCGAGCACCATCAGCAGCGGGATGCCAAGTACGGCCACGCCGTATTCCAGGCTGGCCAGGCCATCGTCATTGACGATGTTGCCGGCCACACGCACGGCGAAGAGGTCGCCCCGCGCGGTGTCGAAGGCGTACTCCGGAGCGATGCGCGAATCGGCACAGCTCAGCACCGCCGCGTAGGGGTTCTGGGCCGACACCAGCGCCTCGCGCTCGGTGAGGAAGTCGTGGCGGCGGGTCAGGCCTTCCACGTAGCGCTGGTTGCCCTGCCTCAGCCGGTCCAGCGCCGCGTCGGGGGCCAGGCGGTTCTGCGGCTTGGGCGGTGCCGCAGTCGGGTCGGCGGCCAGAGCGGTGTGGCTCAGCAGGGGCACGGCGGCGACGGCAGCGGCGGTCATCCCGGCCAGGCGCAGGAAGTGCCGGCGCTCCGGGCGGTCAGGGGTGTGGGGGTCGTGGCAGGTGCACATGGTGGGTGCTCCGGTGAGAAAGGGGAGTGGTGAGTGTAGGGGGCACACCGGTCCTGTCGCTGTGGGTGCGCTGTAGGCGTCACTGAAGCACTCATGTCGTCCTCCTTCCGTGAGCTGTGTCGGCTTGCTGAAGGTGGCTGTCCGAGATTGACCGAATATGTCGCAGGACTAAAAGCGTCGCACCGGGTGCCGCCCTTAATCTGTCCGCGAGGGTGACTGCCCGGTCCCAAGCGGTTCCGGCCCGTCACACTGCCTGAATCTCCTCCTGATCCATCACCGCGCGATAAGCGTTCTACGCTTAACCCCCAACAACAGAGCCAAGCGGAGCACAACCATGGCGTTCTTCACCGCGGCCAGCAAAGCCGACTTCCAGCATCAACTGCAGGTGGCACTGGCGCAGCACGTCAGCGAGCAGGTCTTGCCACAAGTAACCCTGTTCGCCGATCAGTTCTTCGGCATCATCGCCCTCGACGAACTCACCCAGCGGCGCCTGTCCGACCTGGTGGGCTGCACCCTGTCGTCGTGGCGCCTGCTGGAACGCTTCGATCCCGCCAAGCCCCAGATCCGCGCGTTCAACCCGGACTACGAGAAGCACGGCTGGCAGTCCACCCACACCGCCGTCGAAGTGCTGCACCCGGACATCCCCTTCCTGGTGGACTCGGTGCGCATGGAGCTGAACCGCCGCGGCTACAACATCCACACCCTGCAGAACAGCGTGCTCAGCGTGCGCCGCGACAAGAAGGGCGCGCTGCAGGAAGTGCTGCCCAAGGGCACCCAGGGCAAGGACGTGCAGCAGGAATCGCTGATGTTCCTGGAGATCGACCGGGTTGCCGCCCCCGCTGCTCTCAAGGTGCTGGAGAAGGCGCTGGAAGACGTGCTGGGTGAGGTGCGTGTCGCCGTCGCCGACTTCAAACCCATGACCGCCAAGGCCCGCGAACTGCTGGCCTGGCTGGACAAGGCCAAGCTGAAGGTGGACCCGGCCGAACTGGCCGAGGTGAAGGTCTTCATGAACTGGCTGGTGGACAACAACTTCACCTTCCTCGGCTACGAGGAGTTCACCGTGGTGGACGAGGGTGAGGCCGGCGGCCACCTGGTGTATGACGAGAAGTCCCTGCTGGGCGTTTCGCGCCTGCGCCGCGCCGGCCTGACCAAGGCCGACCTGCATGTCGAGCAGGAAGCCGTCGACTACCTGCGCGGCCCGGTGCTGCTGTCCTTCGCCAAGGCCGCCGAGCCGAGCCGCGTGCACCGCCCCGCCTACCCGGACTTCGTCTCCATCCGCGAACTGGACGCCAGGGGCCGGGTGGTCAAGGAATGCCGCTTCATGGGCCTGTACACCTCCGGCGTGTACGCCGACAGCGTCACCCGCATTCCCTACATCCGCGACAAGGTCGCCGAGATCCAGCGTCGCTCCGGCTTCGACCCCCGCGCCCACCTGGGCAAGGAACTGGGCCAGGTGCTGGAAGTGCTGCCCCGCGACGACCTGTTCCAGACCCCGGTGGACGACCTGTTCGCCACCGCCATGGCCATCGTGCAGATTCAGGAGCGCAACAAGATCCGCCTGTTCCTGCGCCGCGACCCCTACGGCCGCTTCGCCTACGCCCTGGCCTACGTCCCGCGTGACGTCTACTCCACCGAGAGCCGGGTGAAGATCCAGCAGATCCTCATGGATCGCCTGCAGGCGACCGACTGCGAGTTCTGGACCTTCTTCTCCGAGTCCGTGCTGGCCCGCGTGCAGTTCATCCTGCGCCTGGACCCGAAGAACAAGGCCGTGGTCGATCCCGTGCGCCTGGAGAAGGAAGTCATCCAGGCTTGCCGTTCCTGGAAGGACGACTACGCCAGCCTGATCAACGAAACCTTCGGCGAGGCCAAGGGCACCCGCGTGCTGGCCGACTTCCCGAAAGGCTTCCCCGCCGGCTACCGCGAGCGCTTTGCAGCGCACTCGGCGGTGGTCGACATGCAGCACCTGTACAGCCTGTCCGAGCAGCGCCCACTGGTGATGAGCTTCTACCAGCCGCTGACCCAGGGCGAGCAGTTGCTGCACTGCAAGCTCTACCACGCCGACACGCCGCTGCCGCTGTCCGACGTGCTGCCGATCCTGGAGAACCTCGGCCTGCGCGTGCTGGGCGAGTTTCCCTACCGCCTGACCCGCCAGGACGGCCGTGAATTCTGGGTCCATGACTTCGCCTTCACCGCCGCTGCCGGCGTCGAGGTGGACATCCAGGAACTCAACGACACCCTGCAGGACGCCTTCGTCCACATCGTCGGCGGCGACGCCGAGAACGACGCCTTCAACCGCCTGGTGCTGACCGCCTCCATGCCCTGGCGCGACGTGGCTCTGCTGCGCGCCTATGCCCGCTACCTGAAGCAGATCCGCCTGGGCTTCGACCTGTCCTACATCGCCAGCACCCTGCTCAACCACACCAACATCGCCAAGGAACTGGTGCGGCTGTTCAAGACCCGCTTCTACCTGGCCCGCAAGCTCTCCGCCGAGGACCTGGAAGACAAGCAGCAGAAGCTCGAACAGGCCATCCTCGGCGAGCTGGACAACGTCGCCGTGCTCAACGAGGACCGCATCCTGCGGCGCTACCTCGACCTGATCAAGGCGACCCTGCGCACCAACTTCTACCAGCCCGACGCCAACGGCCAGAACAAGGGCTACTTCAGCTTCAAGCTGAGCCCGCGGCTGATCCCCGACATCCCGCGTCCGGTGCCCAAGTTCGAGATCTTCGTCTACTGCCCGCGCGTCGAAGGCGTGCACCTGCGCTTCGGCGACGTCGCCCGCGGCGGCCTGCGCTGGTCCGACCGCGAGGAAGACTTCCGTACCGAAGTGCTGGGTCTGGTCAAGGCGCAGCAGGTGAAGAACGCCGTCATCGTGCCCATGGGTGCCAAGGGTGGCTTCATCCCCCGGCGTCTGCCGGTGGGCGGCAGCCGTGACGAGATCCAGGCCGAGGCCATCGCCTGCTACCGCATCTTCATCAGCGGCCTGCTGGACATCACCGACAACCTCAAGGACGGCCAGGTGGTGCCGCCGGCCAACGTGGTGCGCCACGACGCCGATGACCCCTACCTGGTGGTGGCGGCCGACAAGGGCACCGCGACCTTCTCCGACATCGCCAACGGCATCGCTCAGGAATACGGCTTCTGGCTGGGCGACGCCTTCGCCTCCGGCGGCTCTGCCGGCTACGACCACAAGGGCATGGGCATCACTGCCAAGGGTGGCTGGGTCTCGGTGCAGCGGCACTTCCGCGAGCACGGCATCGACGTGCAGAAGGACAACATCACCGTCATCGGCATCGGCGACATGGCCGGCGACGTGTTCGGCAACGGCCTGCTGCTGTCGGACAAGCTGCAGCTGGTGGCCGCCTTCAACCACATGCACATCTTCATCGACCCCAACCCGGACGCCGCCAGCAGCTTCGTCGAGCGCAAGCGCATGTTCGACCTGCCGCGTTCCTCCTGGGCCGATTACGACACCAAGCTGATCTCCGAAGGCGGCGGCATCTTCCTGCGCAGCGCCAAGAGCATCGCCATCAGCCCGCAGATGAAGGAGCGCTTCGACATCCAGGCCGACAAGCTGACCCCCACCGAGCTGCTCAACGCCCTGCTCAAGGCCCCGGTGGACCTGATCTGGAACGGCGGTATCGGCACCTACGTCAAGTCCAGCAAGGAAAGCCACGCCGACGTCGGCGACAAGGCCAACGACGCCCTGCGCGTGGACGGCCGCGAACTGCGCGCCAAGGTGGTGGGCGAGGGCGGCAACCTGGGCATGACCCAGCTCGGCCGCGTGGAATTCGGCCTCACCGGCGGTGCCAGCAACACCGACTTCATCGACAACGCCGGTGGCGTGGACTGCTCCGACCACGAGGTGAACATCAAGATCCTGCTGGGTGAGATCGTCGCGGCCGGCGACATGACCGGCAAGCAGCGCAACACCCTGCTGGCGAAGATGACCGACGCCGTCTCCAACCTGGTGCTCGGCAACAACTACAAGCAGACCCAGGCCCTCTCCCTGGCCCAGCGCCGCGCCCGCGAGCGCATCAGCGAGTACAAGCGCCTGATCGCCGCTCTCGAAGCCGCCGGCAAGCTGGACCGTGCCCTGGAGTTCCTGCCCAGCGACGAGGAACTCAACGAGCGCCTCGCCAACGGCCAGGGTCTGACCCGTCCCGAGCTGTCGGTGCTGATCTCCTACAGCAAGATCGACCTCAAGGAATCGCTGCTCAAATCCCTGGTGCCGGACGACGACTACCTCGCCCGCGAGATGGAGACCGCCTTCCCGCCGCTGCTGGCCGAGAAGTACGGCGAGGCCATGCGCCGCCATCGCCTGAAGCGCGAGATCATCAGCACCCAGATCGCCAACGACCTGGTCAACCACATGGGCATCACCTTCGTGCAGCGCCTGAAGGAGTCCACCGGCATGAGCGCCGCCAACGTCGCCGGCGCCTACGTGGTGGTGCGCGACGTGTTCCGCCTGGCGCACTGGTGGAAGCAGATCGAGGCCCTGGACTACAAGGTGCCCGCCGAACTGCAACTGACCCTGATGGACGAGCTGATGCGCCTCGGCCGCCGCGCCACCCGCTGGTTCCTGCGCAGCCGCCGCGAAGACCAGAACGCCGCCCGTGACGTCGGCCACTTCGGCCCCCGCGTCGCCGAACTGGCCGGCCGCCTGGACGAACTGCTGGAAGGCCCCGCCCGCGAGCAGTGGCTGGCCCGCTACCAGGCCTACGTCGAAGCCGGCGCACCGGAGGAACTGGCCCGCGTCGTCGCCGGCACCAGCCACCTGTACACGCTGCTGCCGATCATCGAAGCCGCCGACGTCACCGGCAAGGATGCCGCCGAAGTGGCGGCCGCCTACTTCGCCATCGGCGGCGCGCTGGACCTGTCCTGGTACCTGCAGCAGATCACCGGCCTGCCGGTGGAGAACAACTGGCAGGCGCTGGCCCGCGAAGCCTTCCGCGATGACCTCGACGGTCAGCAGCGGGCGATCACCATTTCTGTGCTGCAGATGGCCGATGCCCCGGCGGACATGGACGAGCGTGTCGCGCTCTGGCTGGAACAGCACCGCCCGCTGGTGGAGCGCTGGAAGGTGATGCTCACCGAACTGCGCGCCGCCACCGGCACGGACTACGCGATGTACGCCGTGGCCAACCGTGAGCTGATGGACCTGGCCCTGAGCGGCCAGCACGGGGTGAACATCCCCTGATGCCCGGTCGACCCTGAGTTGTTGTGCTCTCAGCCCCGCCTGTGTGCGGGGCTTTTTTTCGGCTGCCTGCCCGTTGCGCGGCAGGCACTGCCACACCAGCCTGCCGAGGCGTGCCTCAGAGGAACTCGGCGCGAATGCGGTCGAGGTCCAGCGGGTCGATGTCGCCGTCGGGTCCGAAGCGCAGGTCGGCCTCGGCGGGGTCGTCCACCTCGCTGCCACGGGCCTCGGCGTGCAGCTCGAACAGGGTGTGGAGATCCGGCGTGGCCAGGTCGCTCATGGCCCGGAGCATCAGGGCGATGCCGCTGAGGTTGTTGGCCACGTTGTTCCAGCGCGGGTAGCCGCCCAGGCCGATGTCGGTCCAGATCACCTGCCGCGCCTCCAGGTCGAGGATGAAGGGCAGGCAGGTCTGCTGGTCGCTGGCCAGGTCCAGGCGGTCTTCCACGGTGCGTGCCTCGAAGGGCTGCCCGGAGTTCACCTGGTCACGGGCCATCCAGCCGGCGAAGCACTCCGGCAGGTCGCAATAGGGCTGGCGGGTGTAGCTGTTGATGCAGGTGACCACGAAGCGGATGCCGCGTTTGCGCAGCAGCTCCAGGCCCAGGTCGATGAATTCCGCCGCGCCGTTCGGGGCGTCGACGATGTCGCCGCTGTGGTGCCCGCCGTAGTGGCGCAGGTTGTAGTAGGACACCAGGTCGCGGTAGCCGAAGCCGCCATCGAAGAACGCCGCCGAGAGGTCGATGTCGGTGCGCTCGCGGCCGTTGGTCCACCAGAGGAACAGGCGGATGAAGCGGGTGTCCGGCAGCGGCAGGCGGCTGCCGCGCACCAGGGTGCGCAGTGCCTTGGCGGCCGAACGCTGGGCCAGCGGCACCTTCAGCTCCGCCAGCCGTGGGTCCAGGTAGCAGCGACCCAGCGGCGGGCGTGTGGCGAAGCGCGCCACCAGGGCCGCGCGCAGGTGAGCGATGACCTGGGTGCGCAGCGTGCCCGGCAGCGCCGGGCGTTGCTCCGGCGTGCACCAGGCGCGGGCGGCATCGCCCTTGGGGAAGAAGGTGCGCAGTGCGGCCTGGCCGCGGTGCTGGAAATGCGCCAGGGCCTGCAGCAGCACAGCGGTGGACACCTGCTCGGCCACGCGGGCGAAGGTGGCGAGGACGTCCTCGGGTTGGTCACCGCTGCGCAGCAGGTGGTCCAGCCGACGGGCCAGCTCACCGGGACGGGTGCGCAGCAGGCGGGTGGCGTCGGCGCTGTGGCCCGCCGCCAGGGCCTGTTCGACGCGGCTGTTGAACCCTTCGAAGGGGCGGTCTTCACGCAGCACCTGGAAGGCGTCCCAGGCCTGGGGGAAGCGCTCGCGCCACTGGCCGGGGTGCAGGGCTTCGCCCAGGCGCTTCCAGCGCTCCTTCCAGCGCAGCATGTCTTCCACCGGCGCCGGGCAGGCTTCCAACAGCCCCAGCAGCAGGCGCCGCTCGCGCCGCGCAAGGCCCTTGAAGCGGCAGGCCTGGGCCAGTGAGGCATCGCCCTCGCACAGGCACACGGCCAGGCGCAGCACATCGGTGGCGGTGCGCAGTTGGGCCCTGGCGAAGGCCTCGGCGCCATCGAACGGCCCATGGCGCAGCAGCAGCGCGGCGATCAGCGCGAGGTTTTCCTTGAACGGGATGCTTGCCGGCAGCAGCCGCATCACCCCCTCGCCATAGACGCTGACGAAGGTGCGCAGGTCGTCCCGGTCCTCCACCGACAGCGAGCTGCTGGAGGCAGCCAGGCGGGTGAAGATCGCCTCGCGCTCGGCCACGCTGCCCAGGCGGATCAGCCGGGGCGCGCGACCATTGAGTAGCGGCATGGGCGCGTCCGGCGTGGCCGGGTGTTCGCGAAGCAGGGTCAGGTAGTGGTGCAGCGCGCGCTGATACAGCGCGTACTCGGGCACCTGGCGCACGCTGCGGGGGAACTCGGGGAACAGGGGCCGGTACTGCCGGTGGGCACCGGTGAGCGCGGCCAGGGTGGTGCGCAGCTCGACCAGCACCTCGGCCAGTTGTGCCGTGGACTGGGTGGCCAGCCGCTCCACCAGGGGCTCGTCGAGCACGAAACCGAGGTTCTCCACCTCCTGCTGCACCATCACCACGTCCCTCGGGCTGGCACCGCCGGCCCCGGGCTCCAGTACGAAACGACGGCTGCGCCGCAGGAAGAGTCCGTTCACATCAGCTCCTGGAAATGAAAAAGCCCACCAGGCGGTGGGCGGTGTGGAAAGCGGGCACCCTAGTTTCAGAGGTAGAAGGAAGGACGCCCATAGCCACGGCGCGATGATAGTGCGGCTTCGGTCGGCAGGAAAACCGTCGAAGTCGCTAAGCTTCGACGCCTTCGCATTTCCAGGGGCGCCGCTCTGGTGGCGCTGCCCGGGCCGCGCCATCATTGCGCATTTTTTCGCAGGCCCTCGGGGGCGGGATGACGGCATGGAGCAGGGCATGGCATGGGAGGCGGCTTCGGGCGCCTGGTTGCACCTCGGGCAGGACGACGCGCCGCCGCGCTGCCTGGCCTTCTGTGGCGAGGTCCCGGCGCTGTGGCTGGTGCTGCTGGGCGGTGCCCGCGAGGTGCCGGCCGTCACCCCGGCCACGGCGGGTTACCAGGTGCCGGCCATTGGCCTGCGGGTGCCGCTGGAACAGGCCCTGGCCAACTGGCAGCGGCTGAGCGAGTGGCTGCAGGCGCACCCGCAGTTCTACCGCGTGCCCGCCCTGGGCCTGTGCCTGGCGGCGGTGGAGGCATGGTTGCGGACGGCAGCCGAGGACCAGGGCCTGGCCTGGCTGCAGGGCGACCTGGATGCCGTTTCCGGGCCGTTCGACCGCAACGCCCCCTCGCGCAGCGGCTTCTGGCGCTGGAACGCCGATGACCGGCTCCAGGCCCTGGCCGACGGCACGGCGGACCTGCACCGCCTCACCGGCGTGATGGATTTCGAGGAACTGGGCGAGTGGCACCGTGGGTTCGGCTTCGGCACCCTGCGTCACCCCTGGTTCGAAGCGCTGGGGCTGTTGGGTGGGTTCGCCGCGCTGGAGCACCCCTTCCCCGAGCTGCCGACCCGCGAGCCGGTGGAACATGACCCCTGGTGGGAGCACCGCTACCGGGCCCACGCCCAGGGCGGTCGCTGGGGCCTGGTCAGCCAGGCGGACGGCACCTGGCACGAGGCCCCGCGCTGGGACGCCATCCTGCCGGACCGCCACAGCTTCATCCGCGTCTGGGTACGCCAGGGCACGCTGTGGGGTGTGCTGCAGATCGAACCGTCGGTGGAGCTGCTGCTGGCCCCGCAATTCGACGCGGTGGTGGACAGCGCCAGCGACGACCACATGGTGGCCAGCCAGGGCGGCCTGCTGGGGCTGATGCACATTCCCAGCGGCCAGTGGCGGCTGACGCCGCGCTTTCCCGAACTGCGCCGGGAAACCGAAGACCTGCTGCGGGCCCGGGAGGGGGCGCACTATGGCTTCCTCGACCTCGACGGTCAGTGGCGGGCACCGCCCCGCTACCAGGACACACGGCCCTTCGGTGGCACGCTCGCCTTCGATGCCCCGGGCCTGGCCTGGGTGATGGCGGACGGCCGCTGGGGCCTGCTGGACGAGCTGGGCCAGGAGCGCCTGGCCTGCCGTTACGACCAGGTGGAGTGGCGGAAGGAACACGACCATCGCGGCTGGCGCGTGTGGCGGGACGGCCGCCAGGGCTGGGTCGGCATCGACGGCCGCGAGGCGGTGCCCTGCGAATGGGATGAGGTGGACTGCTACGAGCCCTACCGGCACCCCCTGCAGGCCGAGGGCATTTACCGGGTGACCCGCAACGGCCTGCACGGCCTGCTGCCGGCGCTGGGCGACTGGCGTGTGGCCCCGTGCTACACGGAGATCGAACCGCTGGGGCTCGGCCAGGGGGCCGCGCCGTTGCCGGCCGACCCCTGGCGCAATGCGCCGGAACCGGACGGCAGCCTGGCGGCGTGGATCGCCGAGGGCGGTGGCGAGCCCGACGCGCCGCGGCTGCTGATCCGTGTGCGCGATCAGCAGGGGTGCGCGGTGATCGACGAACGCGAACGGCAGTGGGTGCCGCCGTCGCCGGGGCGGGTGGAAACCCTGGGCAACGGCAACCAGCGCTGGCTGAAGCGCACCGATGAGCAGGACCGTCAGCAGCTCTGGAGCCTGGCCCGTGGCGAGCCCGCGCTGCCCGGCTGGCACGCCGGGGTCGAGGTGCTGGAGCTGCCGGACCAGCCGCTGCTGCTGACCTTCGAACGCCTCGACGGCCCCGAGGGCTTCAGCTTGGGCCTGCGCCTGTGGCGGGAAACGGGCGAACTTGCGCTGGAAGGCTGCTTCAGTGCCCTGGCGGGGCAATCGTTCTGGTTGCCACGGCTGGACGATGACACCCGCGAACAACTGCTCGATGCCTGGAGCCGTGGGCAGGACGTACTGGCCGAGGCCTGGGAGGCGGGGCAGGCACAGTCCTGTTTCGTCTGCCCCGGCCAGCCCCGGCAGAGTGCCCAGGCGGCCTGGCAGGCGCGCTACCGGGCCGGCGATCTGCAGGCTGCGTTGGCCTTGTCGCGCCTGGCCGCTTCCCCGACCGAGGCCTACGCCTGGGCACGCCGGGCCTGTGCGCTGGATGGTGGCACGGGCACGCCGAGCGCGGGCGCCTGGTTACAGCTTGCGCGCCTGGTGCTGCAAGGCACGGGCGGAGACGACGCCCTGCTGACCGCCCGTGACTGGGTGGCGCGGGTGCGGGCGTCGGAGCACGAGCTGGACGAAGGCTTCGAGGCGGCGGCCCTGGAGCCGCGCCTGTGGCTGGACCCGGCTGCGGGCCCGGTGGACGGCGCGCGGGCCCTGGCAGCGGCCGATTACCTGGTGGCGGTGACCAGCGTGACCCAGGCGCTGCACCACGAGGGGCGCTACCTGCTGGGGCGCTGCCACCGCGAGGGGCAGGGCACGTCGGTGGACCTGGACGCCGCCCGCGAGCACTGGCGCATCGCCGCCGCCGACGGCCATGGCGCTGCCACCCGGGCGCTGGTGGAGCTGCTGGCCGAGCAGGCCTCGGCCGAGGACGACCAAGCCGCCGCCGAGCGCCTGTGGCTGGAGGCCCGGCAGCACGCCTGGAATTACCTGGAGCACCCCGGCGACGCCGGTGACGCGGCGGTGATCACCGCCTTGCACGGGTTCTGTGGCGAGCTGGAGCTGCTCAGCGAGCCCCTCGATTGGGCCGCCGCCGAATACCACCTGTTGCAGGCCGCCGAGGCGGGTCACCTGCCAGCCATGGGTTTGCTGGCGGTGGAGGTCTATCGCCGACGTGGGAGCCCGCTGCGCGATGGTCGTCAGGCCCGTGCCTGGGCGTTGCGCCATGCCGAGGCCAGTGGCGCGCTGCCGGCGGAAGCGCCGGCCGCCTGGCGCTGGCTGCTGGGCTGGTTCCTCTGGCTGCGGGGTTGAAGCGTGGGCCGCCCGGGCAGGCGGCCCGTGGGCATCAGTAGGTGATGCACACCGACTTCAGCTCGGTGAAGCCTTCGATGGCGGCGCGGCCGAACTCGCGGCCGATGCCGGAGTGCTTGTAGCCGCCGAAGGGCAGGTTGGGGTCCACCGGGACGTGGTTGTTGACCCAGACGGTGCCGGCCTCGATGCGCGGGATGAGGTCCATTACCCGGCCCAGGTCGTTGCTCCAGAGGCTCGCGGCCAGGCCGTAGGGGCTGTCGTTGACCATCTCCACGGCCTGGTCCAGATCGGTCCAGGGCAGCACCGACAGCACCGGGCCGAAGATTTCCTCACGGGCCGGGGTCATGGACTGGCTGACGTTGGCCAGCACGGTGGGCTCGACGAAGAAGCCCGGCAGGTCCGGCTGGCCGCCGCCGATGCAGACCCGCGCGCCCTGTTCCCGCGCCAGGCCCAGGTGATGCAGGACGTGCTGCTGGTGGCGGCGCGAGACCAGTGCGTTGATCTGCGCCTCCGGGTCCAGACCGGGGCCGACCTTCATGCCGGCGACACCGGCACAGAGCGCCTCGACGAAGGCGTCGTAGCGGCTGGCGTGCACGTACAGGCGCGAGGCCGCCGCGCACACCTGCCCCTGGTTGAGCAGGCCGCCGCCGATGGCGCCAGCCACGGCCTGCTCGATGTCGGCATCGGGCAGCACCAGCATGGGGTTCTTGCCGCCCAGTTCGAGGGTGAAGCGGGTCAGGTTGTCCAGCGCCGCGTGGCCGACCTTGCGGCCGACGGCGGTGGAGCCGGTGAAGGACACCTTGTTCACCAGCGGGTGGGCCACCAGGGCGGCCCCGGCGTCGGCCCCGCCCACCAGCACGTTGAACACCCCGGCCGGCACCCCGGCCTGGAGCGCCAGTTCGGCCAGGCGCAGGGCGGTCAGCGGGGTCTCGTCCGCCGGCTTGATGATGATGGTGCAGCCGCAGGCCAGCGCCGGCACCACCTTCCACAGGGCGATCATCATCGGGAAGTTCCACGGCACGATGCCGGCCACCACCCCGGCCGGTTCGCGGCGGGTGTAGGCGTTGAAGCGCGCACCGGCGGGCACCGGGATGGACACGTCGAGGGTCTGGCCTTCGATCTTGGTGGCCCAGCCGGCCATGTAGCGCATGTAGTTCACCGAGGCGCCCACTTCCACCGCGCGCGCCAGGTGGATGGACTTGCCCTGGTTGAGGGCTTCCAGCTGGGCCAGTTCTTCGCCATGGGCTTCCACCAGGTCGGCGAAGCGCAGCAGCACCCGCTCGCGCTCGGCCGGGGCCAGGCGGCTCCAGATACCGGAGCGGAAGGCAGCGCGGGCGGACTGCACGGCGGCATCCACCTGGTCCAGGTCGGCCTGGACGGTCTGTGCCAGCACCTCGCCGCTGGCGGGGTTGTGGATCGGCCGCAGGCTGCCCTGGGCGGGTTGCTGCTGGGCGCCGTCGATGAACGAGGCATGGTGGCGGGCGACGAAGGCGTCGACGGCGGGCAGGGTGGGAATCAGTGCGTGGCTCACGGGCGGCTCCGGGTTCGAGGCAGTTCAGGGAAGGCCCGGAAAGGGCGTTCCCCAGCTTACGAACCCCGCTGCGGCCCGGCTTGACTCTGCCTGCCAGGCGCACATGACCCTGCGTGCAGGGGCGGCGCCCCGTCATCCAGCGGCAACAGCACTGGCACGCAGGGTCAAGCCAGCCCATGGCGGCTGGGCGATAGTGAGCCTGCCGCTCGTGGGCGGCAGGCTTTACTTCATCAGCGCTCCGTTTTTCAGTTTTTGTGCCGCCGTGTTGGTCACCGGCGGCTTTTTTTCGCCTGCGGGTTTGTAGGCACGGTGATGCGGTTCGCCGAGCTCACCGCATCCTACGGACCAAGGGTTCCGTATAGTTCGCGTTTGGTAGTGCCGGGGGAACTATGGGAAAGGAGCGTTATTGATGTATCCAAGCGCATACGAGGCACCGGAAGAGATTCGGGCGCTGTCCGGACCCTGTGGGCCGTTGGCTGTCTGGATGGCGTTGAAACGCCATGGAGTGGAGGTCCCCGCTGAGGAAATCATCAAGCGGTGCCGCTACACCCCTGAAGAGGGGTGTTACACCGTTTGCTTGGCGGAGGCACTCGTTTCCTTTGGCCTGAGGGTCAGGTTTCACACTCAGCCGGATGACGATAAGCAACCAGGGGAGCTGCTTTCATACTCTGCGTTGGAGTGCACCTATCCTGCTGTTTCGTTGGCGACGTTGCATAAGTCGTTCATGCAAGGCGCCTGCGTGATCTTGTTCTACGCCACCTCGTCAGGGGCGCACTTTTCTCCGCTCGCCGGCATTCGGGCAAACAAGCTCCTCCTGGCCAATGATGCTGTTCCGCATATGCTCATATCCCGGTTCCGTCGCCGCTGGCGCGAGCCGGGCATTCTTAGGCAGGCCCTTGTGGTGTTCGGCAAGGAGATGTGAGCGTCCACTGCCTTGAAGTTCCGCGTAGGGTAGTGGGCCGGACTGATAGCCCCAAGGATGATGACCATGGCCCTCGTGCGTGTTGCCCGTTCCGATGATCTGCCGGCCGCGAGTGCGGTGTGCCTGGCGGCGTTCCGAGGCCGGGTAGCGCCGACACTGGGGGCGGAAGGGGTGGCCACTTTCGAGGCGCTGGCGCAGCCCGAGGCATTCGCGGCGCGGCAGGCCGGGGGTAATCGGTTGTGGGTGGCCGAGCACGCGGGGCGGGTGGTCGGGGTGGTGGAGCTGCGTGAGCAGCGGCACCTGTCGATGCTGTTCGTCGACCCGGGCTGCCAGGGGCAGGGCGTCGGTCGGGCGCTGGTGCAGGCCGTGGTCCCTGCGGTGCTGGCCGAGGGGCTGACGGTGAATGCCTCGCTGACCTCGGTGGAGGTTTACCGGCGCTTCGGTTTCACCTGCACGGGCGAGGTGTTCGAGCAGCGTGGCCTGGTGTGCCAGCCGATGGTGCTGGCACTGGAAGATCGCGCGCCCTGAACGCAGAAAGCCCGGCAGGGCCGGGCTTTCTCGGGGATCAGTTCATGCCGATCCAGTTGGGCAGTGCCAGGGAGATCCAGGGGACGTAGGTCACCAGGATGAGGAACAGCAACAGCAGCATCAGCCAGGGCATGGCGGCGCGGATGGTCTGGGTCAGCGGCATGCCGGTCACCGCGGAGGTGACGAACAGGTTGAGCCCCACCGGCGGCGTCACCAGGCCGATCTCCAGGTTCACCACCATGATGATGCCGAGGTGGATCGGGTCGATGCCCAGCTTCACGGCGATGGGGAACAGGATGGGCGCGAGGATCAGGATGATCGCCGACGGTTCCATGAACGCCCCGGCGATCAGCAGCACGATGTTCACCACCAGCAGGAAGGTCACCGGCGTGAGGCCGGCATCGATCACCCAGGCGGTGATCTGTTGCGGCAGTTGTTCGGTGGTCAGCACGTGGGCGAAGAGCATGGCGTTGGCGATGATGAACATCAGCATGATCGACAGCTTGCCCGACTCCAGCAGCACCTTCGGCACTTCGCGGAAGGTCATGTCCTTGTAGACGAACAGCGCGATGAAGGCCGAGTACACCGCCGCGACGGCGGCCGCCTCGGTGGGGGTGAACATGCCCGAGTAGATGCCGCCGAGGATGATCACCATCAGCAGCAGGCCCCAGACGGCACGGCGGGCGGCGGTCAGCCATTCGCGGAAGCTGGCGCGGGGCAGGGCGGGGAGGTTCTTTTTCACCGCGACGATGTAGATGGCCAGCATCAGCGCCACGCCGAGCAGCAGGCCGGGCACGACGCCGGCCATGAACAGCTTGCCCACCGAGGTTTCGGTGGCGGCGGCGTAGACCACCATGACGATCGACGGCGGGATGAGGATGCCCAGGGTGCCGGCGTTGCAGACGATGCCGGCGCCGAACGACTGCGGGTAGCCCGAGCGCACCATGCCGGCAATGGCGATGGAGCCCACGGCGGCGACGGTGGCGGGGCTGGAGCCGGAGAGCGCGGCGAACAGCATGCAGGCCATGACGGCGGCGATGGCCAGGCCGCCACGGATGTGGCCGACGCAGGCGTTGGCGAAGTCGATCAGCCGACGTGCGACGCCGCCGGTGGTCATGAAGGCGCCGGCCAGCAGGAAGAACGGGATCGCCAGCAGGGTGTAGTGCTCGGAGGTTTCGAACAGCTTGATGGCCAGCGAACGCACCGAGTCCGGGCTGAACAGCATGATGGTCACGGAGCCGGCCAGGCCCAGGGACACGCCGATGGGCACGCCCATGAACATGAGCAGGAACAGCAGGAGGAAGAGGAACAGGACGGTCATTTCGAGTCTTCCTTGTGCGGGCTGTCGTCGTGCTCGGAGAGCTTGACCGCTTCGGCGGCTTCATCCGCGAGGCCGAGGCCGGTCTGGCGGCCCTGCAGGATGCGCACGAGGACTTCGGCAAAGCGGATGAACACCAGGGCGAAGCCCAGGGGCAGGATCAGGCCGATGTGCCATTGCTGGATGCCGTAGTGGCCGAGGTCTTCGGCGCCGATGCCGGCGGTGAACAGGGTCTGTACCCATTCGAAGCTGGCGGTGGCCATCAGCCCGGCGTAGCCGAGGCAGCACAGGCAGGCGATGACGCCGATGATGCGCTGGGCCGGACGGGGGAACAGCTTGACCACCGCATCCACGCCGATGTGGCCGGCGGTGCGCACGCCGTAGGCGAGGCCGAAGAAGATCAGCCAGGCGAACAGGGCCTTGGTCAGCGAGTTGCTCCAGGTCATGGCCTGGGCCATGGCGAGGATGGAGTCGCCGATGCCGAACAGGGTTTCACTGGCCGACTCCCAACGGTCCGCCAGGTTGTAGAAGAGGGTGTAGAGGTTGTTGAGGATGACATAGACGAAGGTCACCAGCGTCATGGCCGCCAGGAGGAAGGCGATGAAGGCTTCCTCGAAGTGGTCCCAGACGCGCCGCAGGGCGTTCATGGATGCATCTCCCGATGGCTGGAGCAGACGACGGACGATGACCCGGTGGGCCATCGTCCGTGCGGGTGTTACTGGGCCTGGTTGGCGGCTTCGGCGGCTTTGATCAGGTCGGGGCCGATCTCGCCTTCGAACTTCTTCCACACCGGCTTCATGGCGTCGCGCCATGCGTTGCGCTGCTCGGGGGTGAGTTCGATGATTTCGCTGGTCTTGGCGTCGATGATGCGCTGCTTGTCACCCTGGTTGAGGGCTTCGGCCTGCTTGTTCACCTCTTCGGTGACTTCGACGGTGATCTTCTCCAGCTCGCTGCGGACATCAGCCGGCAGGCCGTTCCAGAACTGGGTGTTGGTGATCAGCATGTAGTCCAGCACGCCGTGGTTGGACTCAGTGATGTACTTCTGCACCTCGTGCATCTTCTGCGAGTAGATGTTCGACCAGGGGTTCTCTGCGCCATTCACCACGCCGGTCTGCAGGCCCTGGTAGACCTCGGCGAAGCTCATCTTGCGCGGGTTGGCGCGCACGGCCTTGAACTGCTCTTCCAGCACGGCGGAGGCCTGCACGCGGAACTTCAGGCCGCGGGCGTCCTTGGGCTCGCGCAGCGGCTTGTTGGCCGAGAGCTGCTTCATGCCGTTGTGCCAGTAGCCCAGGCCGGTGATGTTCTTGCTCTCCATGGACTTGAGCAGCTTCTGCCCTTCGGGGCTGTGCTGGAAGCGGTCAACGGCCTGGATGTCGTTGAACAGGAAGGGCAGGTCGAACAGTTGCACCTGCTTGGTGTACTGCTCGAACTTGGCCAGGGACGGGGCGATCATCTGCACGTCGCCCAGCAGCAGCGCTTCCATTTCCTTGCCGTCGCCGAACAGCGACGAGTTGGGATAGACCTCGACCTTCACCTTGCCGGCCAGACGCTCTTCCGCGAGTTTCTTGAACAGCAGTGCACCCTGGCCCTTGGGCGTGTGCTCGGCGACGACGTGGGAGAACTTGATGATGATGGGGTCGGCCGCATGGGCCAGACCGGCGGCGCCCAGTGCGAGCGCACAGGCGAGGGCTTTCAGAGCAGGTTTGAACATCAGATGTATCCTCTTGTTGTTCTGAGGTGGAACGTCCGTTCCATCAATCCGTTGGAGACAACAAGAGAGTCTAGGCGCCATCCCGGGTTTGGGGGTGGTGCAAAGGGCGCGGCTTGACTGTCGTTCTTGTTGGCTCGCGGCCTCAGAGGGAGCAAGTGTTGTGCCAGGGGATGGCGAGGCTGGAGGGTGCGCCGTTGCTGGGCTCCCGGGGTGGGGTGAATGTTGCGTGGCGGAAATCCGCCAATAGTGGGTGTTTTGGCTGGCGGATTTCCGCCATGTGCGGGCGCGGAGCGGCTGGCGCGCTCCGCGCCGTTTCTTCAGAACATCACGGCCAGGGTCAGTTGGCTGTAGACGTTGGTGCCGCTGCCGCCGACCTGATTGCCGCCGCTGGTCTCGTCACGGTCGGGGCGGTAGAGGCCGACCAGGGGGCTGATCAGCAGGTGGTCGTTGACCGCCCATTCCAGGTACAGGTCCAGCTCGTGGCCGTCGAGGTTGAGCTGCTCGTGGCGGTCCAGGGTGTTGAAGTCGAAATACAGGACGCCGAGGGTGAGGTTCTCCAACGGCTTGGCTGTCAGGCCGACATGGTGGATGCCGGTGTTGCGGTTGAACGGGCCGGCGTAGTTGGAGGCCACTTCACCCTGGAACCAGGTGCCGTAGCCGCTGGAGAAGCCGTTGAACATCGAGTCCCAGTCCTGGGAATAGCGGCTGTAGCGGTAGGTGAGCTTGGGCGCCCAGGCGACGTCGGCGAAGGTATAGCCGGCCTCGGTGTACCAGGCGGTTTCGCGGCCGGCGTCCTTGTCCTGCCAGGCGTATTCGAAGCCGAAGCTGGCGTTCTCGATGCCGGCGTCGCCTTCGCCGCGCAGGCTGTAGATGTCCATGCCTTCGCGCTGCTTCTGGAAGTCGCTGGCCCACTGATCGGTGACGTCGAGGCCATGTATCCAGGTCAGCCCCAGGGTGCCGGCCTTGCCGGTGTAGTCGAGGGTGCCGGCGGCCAGTTCGGTCTCGGCCTGGGCGCGGTTGTCGGATTTGAGCCAGAGCACGCTGCCGTGCAGGCCGTCCTGGCCACCCAGGCGCAGCACGGCAGTGCGGTCGAAGGCGTGGCGGGCGGCGATGTAGTAGGCGCCGCCGCGGTCGAGGGCGCCGTCGGCCGGGCCCTGGCCGAGGTTGGGGCCGTCGTCGTTGATCAGGAAGCCGGTGCCCAGCTTGACCACCTGGCGGCCGAAGGAGACATCGATGCCGTCCTCGCCCAGCACCGGCACCAGGTCGGCGGAGCGCCAGCCCAGGTTGGCGTCTTCGATCTTGGTGGTGCGCTCGCGGCCGAGGGTGTTGCCGGCCGGGTCGCCGTCGCCCCAGGTGGCCGAGCTGACCCAGTTGAGGGCGCCGTAGAGGGTGCCGTTGCCGGCCAGGCCCTGGGTGCCGCTGACGCCGTACTTGATGAAGCCCTCGCGCCAGGTGGAGCCGCCGGAGGTGCCGTCGTAGTTCTTGCGGCTGTTCATCATGCCGTAGACGGCCAGCAGGTCGGCATTCAGGTGGGTGTCCTCATCGGCGTAGAACTCGTAGGCGCGCGCGCCCTGGCTGGCGGCGAGCAGGGCCGCGCCCAGGGCGATGGCCTGTGCCAGCCTGTGCAGTCGGATCGGGTGCCCCATGGTGTGTCTCCCTTGCGTGGTGTTGTGCGTCCGGGGCGTCGGCCCCGTGGTGGGTTCGCATGCCGTGGCGCGGGGCGACGGCGGGGGCATTTGTGCGCCGATGGGGCTGGGCCGTCTTGTCCGTCCCTGCCAGGCGCTTGACCGCGCCGGACGTGGCCTGGCGGATGTCAGCCAGCTACAAGAGGGGCGGCAGGCAGGGGCAAGACGCTGGCGCGGGGCGGGGGCAAAGTGACCTGGACCCTGCACCGTTGCGCCGGTTTTGCGCAGCCCGGTGGGGGCGACAGACGGGCCTGGCGATGCGCCGAATGGCTGATAGGGGAACAGGGGTTGCCTTCATGCTCTGGCCAGGCCGGTGTCACGACAAATCAGAACAACAGACTCCGAGGTCCACCCACCATGTCGCTCAATGAACAGCTCAGCGTGCACCTGAGCCGAGGCTCGGTCGGCTTCCCGACGGCCCTGGCCAGTACCATCGGCCTGATCATGGCCAGCCCGGTCATCCTCACCGCCACCATGGGCTTCGGCATCGGCGGCAGCGCCTTCGCCATCGCCATGCTGATCGCCCTGGTGATGATGCTGGCGCAGTCCACCACCTTCGCCGAAGCCGCGTCGATGATCCCCACCACCGGCTCGGTGTACGACTACATCTCCTGCGGCATGGGGCGCTTCTTCGCCATCACCGGCACCATCGCGGCCTACCTGATCGTCCACGTGTTCGCCGGCACCGCCGAAACCATCCTCTCCGGGGTGATGGCGCTGGTGAACTTCGAGCACCTCAACACCCTGGCCGAGTCGGCGGGGGGCTCCTGGCTGCTGGGCGTGGGCTTCGTGGTGGTGTTCGGCATCCTCAATGCCTTTGGTGTCAGCGTGTTCGGCAAGGCCGAGGTGATCCTCACCTTCGGCATGTGGACCACGCTGATGGTGTTCGGCGTGCTCGGGGTGCTGGCCGCGCCGGCGGTCGAGCTGGACGGCTGGTTCGGCGCCTCCCTGGTGGGCACCGATGTGGTCACCGTGCTGTCCCTGGTGGGCATGGCGATGTTCATGTTCGTCGGCTGCGAGTTCGTCACCCCGCTGGCGCCGGACCTGCGCAACTCCGCCCGCACCATGCCCCGTGCCATGGCCCTGGGCCTGTGTGGCGTGGCCTCGTGCATGTTCATCTACGGCGCGGCGATGAAGCGCCAGGTGGAGAACGTGCTGCTGGACGAGGCCACCGGGGTGCACCTGCTGGATACGCCGATGGCCATCCCGCAGTTCGCCCAGCAGGTGATGGGCGACATCGGGCCGATCTGGCTGGGCATCGGCTTCCTCTTCGCCGGTGCGGCCACCATCAACACCCTGATGGCCGGCGTGCCGCGCATCCTCTATGGCATGGCGGTGGATGGCGCGCTGCCGAAGGTCTTCGCCTACCTGCACCCGCGCTTCAAGACCCCGGTGCTGTGCATTGCCGTGGCGATGCTGATCCCCTGCGCCCACGCGGCCTACCTGGGCGGCAACGCCGACCACATCGTGCCGTTGATCCTCGCGGCGGTCTGTGCCTGGGGCACGGCCTACCTGCTGGTGACGATCTCGGTGGTGCTGCTGCGCCTGCGTCGGCCGGACCTGCCGCGTGCCTACCGCTCGCCGTTCTTCCCGCTGCCGCAGATCGTCTCCAGCGTCGGCATCCTCATCGGCCTGTGGTTCATCGCCCCGCCGGGGATGAGCCGCAGCGACGTCTACGTGCCCTTTGCCGTGATGCTCAGCCTGACCGCCGCCTACGCGCTGTTCTGGACCCTGGTGGTGCAGCGGGTGAACCCGTTCCGCCCGGTGCCGGTGGAGGAGATCCTGGCGAAGGAGTTCAGCCACGAGCCGGGCATTCACCCTGCGGAGTTCCCGGGCCATGTTGCAAAGGCTGTCTGACCGGCTGGGCTGGAACCGCGCACCCTCGGGCTACCGCCCGGGGGTGACCCTGGCCCACCTGCGGCGTGACCTGGCCGGGCTGGACTGCGAGCCGCTGGGCCCCGGCCTGGCGCGTTTCGTGACGGCGGACGGGATGCCGTTCGAGGCCCGCGAGCGCACCCAGTCCGAGCTGCTGATGCACCTGGTGCTGGTGGAGTTCTCCCTCTGCGTGCCGTCCCGCGAGGAGGGCCCGGCGCGGTTGGCGCTGCGCCACACCGGGCTGGTGCGTCGCGAGGGGCTGGCGATCCGCCGCATGTCGGGTCAGGGCGAGACGCTGGAGGCGCTGGTGCACGCGCTGGAAGGCGACCCGGCGCTGAGGGCGGCGCTGATGCCGCTGGACTTCAAGCGCCTGGAACTGGAACGCACGGGCAGCACCTGGCAGGTGCGCCTGGAGCACATGGGCGCCAGCGAGGTGGTCAACCGCATGCCGGCCTTCCGTCGCTACATCCGCCTCGACGGGGCGCAGCGGGCCCTGCTGCTGGATGCGTTGCAGGCGCTGGCGCGGCTGCTGGCGCGCCATTGAGGGCGGGGCTCAGGTCTGGGCGGTGGATGCCTTCTTCATGCCGGGGATCAGCACCAGTTGGCGCAGGTCCGCCACCTTCAGATCGATGCTCTTGCCGCTGGGGGACAGCGCCAGCTCGCCCATGGCGAACACACGGAAGTAGTCCACCTCTTCCCGCAGCAGGCTGTCGAGGTAGCCCCGGAAGCGGTAGGCGTCCATCTGCTCCTTGGCGATGTAGAGGAACACCGGCTTGTTGTCGATGCGGTCGTAGAACTTCAGCTTGAAGCCGCTGCCGTAGCGGTCCACCAGCAAGGCACCGCCCTGCAGCACGCGGTTGGCGTTACCCAGCCGGGCGTAGCGGATGGCCTTGAAGTAAGCGGCGAGGGGCATCTCGCCTTCACCCACCACCCGCAGGCGCATGGCCTTGAAGTCCTCGTCGGACAGCTCCAGCCGTGCCTGCCGGTAGCACTCCACCAGGCGCTCCAGGCTGCTGGTGCGCTGGTTGGCGGAGGCGCGCTGGCGGGGCGTGCCGGCGTCTTCCTGCGGCTTGGCAGGGGCGGGGCTCGGTGCGGGTTTGGCGGTTGCAGCGGGCTCCTGGCCGGTCGCGGGGCGCTCGGCCAGGGGCTCGAACACGTCGATGTAGTCGTGCAGCTTGCGCCGCGCCTGGCGCAGCCGGGCCTCGGCTTCGCTCTCGCCGGGCAGGCGGCCGTCGGCGTCCTCCTCCTCGGTGCGCATCCACTCGCAGTCGGGGGCGTGGGGCGAGTGGGGGTTCTCGCGGAAGTGGGCGGCCTTGTAGGTCTCGTTCGGCTGCTTGTCGTAGTTGGCCGCCGTCACCTTGGTGCCCCGCGCGCGGCAGGCCGGGTTGGAGCAGAGGAAGTCGAAGCGGCTGCGCGGCTCCGGCAGGGAGAAGTACGCCCGCCGGGCTTCGGCGATGGACAGCACCTCGTCCAACTGGACGCAGTAGGCGCGGGTGATGGGGGCTTTGCTGGGCATCCGAGCGGTTCCCTGGCTGGAGGCAAGAGCGGCGATTATGCCGGCCCCGGCGGTGGCGGCAAATGGTTGGCTGGAGTGGACGCCGGGTGGGTGCTAGGGTCGTGGCGTTCGTGCATTCAACAAGGAGTGAGTCATGGCATCGCACAAGCTCAAGGGCGGCAGGCCCGTCGGCAGCGCCCGTTCGAAGGGCCGGGGAGGGCAGGCCGTACCCGGCAACCGCCAGGGCCGTGCCCCACGCAAGACCCGCTCGGGGGTGCCAGCACTGTTGATCGCCGGCGGGATCGTGCTGCTGGTGATCGGCCTCGCGGTACTGACCCGCTGAGGCTGGCAACGCGATTCAGAAGAGCCCCGGCCATCGTGCCGGGGCTTTTGCATTCAGAGGTCGAGCAGTGACGGCGCGATACCGAGCGCCCTGGCGATTTTCTCCCGGGTGGCCTTGCGCGGCCTGCTGGCTTGCTCCTGCTGCGCGTAGGCCGGTTGGCTGATCCCGATCCGGGCGGCCACTTCTGTCTGGGACAGACCCAGGTGACGGCGCCAGGCCGCAATCGGCGTCAGCCCGTCCTTCACCATGTGGCCCACCACCTCGTTGGGCACCCGGTCGGATTGCGGGTGGCTGGCGATGTACTGGGCATAGGGGATGACAACGAAGGCGGGCTTGCCCTCGGCGTCGTTGATGATCTGCACATCAGTAGGTGTGTTCATCGCGCTTCTTGACCTCTTCGATACTCACGATCTGGATGCCGCCGTCCCAGTCGAACAACACCCGGTAGTGGCCGACGCGCAGCCTGTAACCGTACGCGTGATGGACGAGCGCCTTGACGTTTTGCACGTCAGGCATGAAAGCCAGTGCCTGGACCGCGTCATAGAGACGCCGCTGGTCGTTGGGGGTGATCTTGCGGAGTTGCTTGACGGCCTTCCGTGTCCACTGGATCTCATTCATCCCGATGCCACTCAATATATAAGCAATATAAGTAACGTAACAGGTTTTTTTGTCAGGCGAGCCGAAGGCGTTGTAAGGGCGTTCCGGCTCTCCATGGCGCCTCTTCCCAACCGCAGGTGCCGTTCACGCTCCCCCGGCTGGGAGCCCCCTGAACGGGCCAACGTCGATTGGCACCAAACCTGCACAGGACGTGGCGTTGAGCCGCTGTTGCGCCTTCATCGATAACATGTTAACTATTCGCCGACAACAACAAGACAGCCACCCCAATGGAGGTGCCTATGAACGCCGCTCTCGCCGCCCAAGACGGTCTGGATGGCTGGAAAGCCGCGCTGCAAGCCATCTGCGGGAAGTTCGAAACCCAGATCGCCTTCAACCGTTCGCTGTTCATCGGCGACATTTCGCTGCGTGATCATTCCGGCCTCACGATGGCGCACCTGCGCACCAATGCCGGGCTCATCGCCCGCTCGTCGAACAAGGCCGACCACGACAACGACCAGCACTGCTTCCTGGTGAGCCAGCGCAGCGGGCATTCGCAGATCAGCCAGGACGGCGTGGCCATCCACCTCGCCCCCGGCGAGATGCTGCTGATGGATTCGGTCGGCTCCTGCGAGATCACCCCCTTCGGCCTGATCGAGCATTGCTCGCTGTCCCTGCCGCGCCGCGAGGTGGAGCAGGTGGTGAAGCAGCGCACCTTCGGCAAGATCCCCTCCGGTTGCTCCAGCGGGAAGATGCTGCACCTGCTGATGGACCAGCTCTGCCGCGAGGGCGAGGGGCCGGGCGAGGCGGGTGAGCGCGAGGCCATGCAGAGCGCCTTCATCTCGCTGCTGGCGCCGGCCATGGCCCAGTCCGACGAAGAGCTGCCGAGCAGCGAGCCCCTGCACGGCGCCAGCCTGCGCAGCCATGTGCAGAAGCTGATCGACGACTCCCTGTCCCAACCCAACCTCACCCCGCTGGGGTTGGCCAATCGCCTGAACATTTCCGTGCGCCACCTCTACCGACTGTTCGAGGAGCAGGGCGACAGCGTCTGCCGCTACATCCAGCGTTCGCGCCTGCAGCGCAGTGCCGCCGACCTGGCCAACCCGACCCTGCGTAGCGAGTCCATCACCGCCATCGCCTACAAATGGGGCTTCACCGACTCGGCGCACTTCAGCCGCTCGTTCAAGAAGCACTTCGAGCGTTCGCCGAAGGAGTACCGTGCGAGCGCTCTCATGGGGCCCGGCGGTCGCTGAGCCGCCCCCTGAAACGCACAGCGCCGGACGGCCACGAGGACCGCCCGGCGCTTTCGTTTGCAAGTGGTGATCAGGCCAGGCGCGTGGCCAGTGCCTCCACCTGTTGCTCAAGGAACGCGGCGAAGGCCGCACCCGGTTGCTGCAGGCCGATGAATTCCAGCAGCGGGTCCTCCACCGGCGTCCTCACCCCTGCCAGCGTCTCGATGGCCGCCAGCCCGCAGAAGGGCACGTAGGCTTCCGCATATCCCCCTTCGTGGACCAGCACTAGGCGTCCGTCGCAGAGCTGATCCGCCGCCTCCAGCAGCAGGGCGGTCATCTGCCGGAAGGAGTCGCTGTGCAGTTGCATGCGCGCCAGCGGGTCCACTGCGTTGGCGTCGTAGCCGCAGGCGACCACGATCAGTTGCGGGCGGAAGCGTGTCAGCGCCGGCACCACGATGCGGCGCATGGCATGCAGGTAGGCGTCGTGCCCGCTGCCGGCCGGCAGCGGGATGTTCAGGTTGAAGCCGAGCCCGTCGCCGATGCCGCGGTCCTCCACGCCGCCGTACCCGGGCGGGAAGCAGTTCTCCTGGTGCAGGGAGAGGGTCAGCACATCGCTGCGGGCCTCGTAGATGGACTGGGTGCCGTTGCCGTGGTGCACGTCCCAGTCCACTACTGCCACCCGCTCGATGCCGTGGCGCGCCCGCGCCGCCTCGATGGCGATGGGGATGTTGGCCAGCAGGCAGAAGCCCATGGCCTGGTCCGCCAGGCAGTGGTGGCCCGGCGGGCGGGAGAGGGCGTAGGCGTTGTCCGCCTCGCCCCGCAGCACCCGGTCCACCGCCTCGATGGCCAGCCCCGCCGAGCGCAGGGCGATGCCGTAGCTGCCCGGGCCCACCGGGGCTTCCGGGCCCAGCTCGCCGCCGCCGGCATCGCTCAACTGGCGGAAGCGCTCCAGGTAATGCGCCGGGTGGATGCGCAGCAGGTCCGCCTCGGTGGCAGGCGCGGCGCTGCCCATCTGCAGGTGCTCGGCAAGCCCGGACACCTCCACCAGATTCTTCAGCCGGCGCTTGGTCTCGGGGGATTCGGCGAATCCGGTGGCGGCTGGTGGCTGCACCCAGCCGCCCACCGGCAGGGTCAGCGCGCGCATGCCGGCGCTGTGCCAGAAGCAGTGTTCATCGGAAAGAAAGGCGGTACGGCGACTCATGAGGTGGCTCCAGTGGGATCGAGGGGGGTGAGCGTGGCGCCGGTGGGGCGACGCGCCAGGTGCAGGGCGAGGAACGACAGCAGCAGGCAGCCGGCGCTGACCGCCAGCATGCCGCTGTAGCCCAGCGGGCTTTCCAGCAGCGGGCCGGCGACGGCGGGGCCCAGGGCCAGGCCGCCGCCGATGACCAGGTTGACGCTGTTCATCAGCCGGCCGCTGCGGTCCAGGTCGGCCAGGCAGGCCAGGATCAGCGGCAGGACGAAGGTCCAGGTGTACTTGAACAGCAGCGCCGCCACCGCGAAGCGCAGGGTGCCGGGCAGCCCCAGCAGGAGCAGCACCGACGCCGCCATGGCGGCGTAGCCCAGCACCAGCGGCAGCCCCCGGGGCCAGCGCCCGCCGATCAGGGTGACGCTGGCCGAGCCGGCGATGCCCAGCAGCGAGGCCACCGCCAGCAGGGTGCGGGTGGTGTCCGGGTCGACGCCGGCCCGCTCGGCCAGGGCGCCGATGAAGGTCCACACCCCGCTCAGGCCGATGTAGAAGGCCAGCACCGCAAACAGCCCGCACCAGGCCCGCAGGCGCGAGGGGCTGGCGGCCTGCACGCGGGCCTCCTGTGCCTTCATCCCGGCCGGGAAGGCGCGGGTGAGCGGCAGGCACAGCAGCATCATTCCGGCCAGCCCGAGGTACAACGCGGCCAGGCCGACGTGCGCGAACAGCAGCGGCAGCACCCACAGTCCTACTGCGCCCAGCACCAGTTGGCCGATCAGCCAGAAGCCATAGACCCGGTCACGCTGGTCGCTGGCCACCGCGCTGGCGATGCACAGCACCATCAGCGTGCCGCCGGCCAGGGCGCTGGTGAAGCGCAGGCCCATCAGCAGGGGCAGGTAGGTCTTGTCGGTGATGAAGGCCGAGGCCAGGTTGGCGACGATGAACAGCAGGGCCGCGACCCGTGCCACCCAGCGCCAGTCCAGGCGTGTCTGCCAGAGGTAGGCGGGCAGGGTGGCCAGGCTCATGGCCGCCAGCTCGATGGAGAACAGTTGGCCGATGGCGGCGGCGCCCAGGCCGAGCTGGTGGGCCAACTGGGTGGCGATGGCGGGTGCGGCCATCAGCACCAGGGGCACCACGGCGGCGAACAGCACGATGGCGCAGAGACGCTCGCGGGGCAGCCCCGCCGATTCCTGTGTGGTCATGACGGGGCCCTCAGAAGACGTGGACATAGCGCAGCAGCACGTTGCTCTGCTCGAAGGCGTTGGTGGTGGCGACGTTGCGGGTCACTCCCAGCAGCACCTGGTTCTGCCGGTCCAGCCAGTGGCCCACTTCGAAGCCCACCTGGCTGTAGCGCTGGTGGGTGTCGTCCAGGGTCCGGCCGTTGAGTTCCAGTTCGCCGCCGTCGGCGTGGATCAGGCGCAGGGCGCCATAGGTGCTGGGAGTGAAGTCGTAGGAGGCGAAGGCCTGCAGGCGGTAGAGCGGCTTCTGCTCCAGGTCCTGGCCGAAGTAGTCGTCGTTCTTGCCGTAGAGCTGGGTTTCCAGGTTGGCTTCGAGCATCCAGCGTTCGCCGATGCCCTGGGTGTAGTTGTAGTTGAGGTGCAGCGCCCAGCGGTTGGCGCCGGGGGAGGCATCGGGGTTGCGCCCGTGGTACTCGCCCAGGGGCACGCTGAGCATGGTCAGCAGGCCGCTGTAGGTGCGGCGCTGCGGGTCGTTGATGAAGAACAGCGTGCCGCCCACCTGAGGGTCGCCCAGGCCGCGTTCCGAGCTGCGGCTGGCGCTGCCGGGCGTGCGGATGTCGATGTCGGCGTAGGAGACGATGAACTGCGGCGTGCACAGCGTGCCGCAGAGGTCGGTGAATAGCAGTTGGCGCCAGGCGAAGGCGTTCACCGCCAGGTCGGCCTTGCCGCTGGAGCCGGGGCCGTGGAATTCGCTGGCGCGGGTCATGGGCAGGTAGCCGACGCCGAGCACGGTGCCGACCGGGGCGGAGACGAAGTCCCGCGCGTTGAGGTCGGCGGCGTGGGCCGGGGCGGTCAGCGCCAGGGGCGCGAGGGCGAGCAGGAGCGGAGTACGGCGGGTGAGCATGGGGCGGTCCTCGGGTCTGTGGGCAAAAGGGTTCCCATCCCGCCGGGCGGGCCGGCAGGCGGGGCTTGCTGTGAGGGGGAGCGGGCGTCAGCCCGTTTGGTGCAGCAACTGGCTGATGCCGGCCTTGCCGTTCACGCCGAGCTTGTCGTAGATGCTGCGGATGTGATGGCGCACGGTGTTGGGCGCCACGCCCAGTTCACGGGCGATTTCCTTGTAGGTGCGGCCGCTGCCGAAGCGCTGGGCGATCTCCGCCTCGCGGGCGCTCAGGCAGGCCATGGCCGGGGCACGACGGGCGCTGACCAGGAACAGGTCGCCGACCTGCTTGGACTGCAGGTACAGGTTGCGCCCGCTGAAGCCCTCGGGCTTCACCTCGTCCGGCAGTTGGGGGCCGTTCCACTGGGGCCACTCGCGCAGCAGCAGGTCGACGAAGCCGGGCTCGACGAAGTGCAGCAGACCGTGCCGGTCGCACACTGCCAGCGCCGTGGCGGTGGGGCCTTCAAGGCTTTCCCGGTGGGTGACCAGGCTGCGCAACTGGTTCAGCCCTTCGGCGGCCACCAGATGGGGCATGCACAGGTCGAAGAGGAAGCGCTCCTGGGCATTGAACGGGGCTGCGCCCTCGCGGCGGTAGAGCGCCAGGTGCACGCTGAGGCGGCTCTGCGGGTCCATGTGCACCCCGCAGAGCAGTTCGCGGAAGCCGTGGCGTTGGCCCAGCCAGCGCAGCCCGGGGGAGCTGGCGTCGGACTGGGTGTCGATGACCACCGAGTGGCCCGGGTCGGCGTGGGCACGCTGCACGGTCGGGTCCTGGTCGCGGATGGATTGCCAGTCCGCCAGGTAGTGGCTGGGCAGGTTGTAGAGCTGGGTGCTGTGCTCGCAGGGCAGGCCGTCGATCAGGGCGGCACGGCCCCACCAGGCCTTGTCGAAGTCGATCAACTGGCGCAGGCGGGCCAGCACGCCGGCGTGGAAGCGCTGCATGGCGCGTTCCTGGGCCAGGCGGGTGAGGTCCAGCAGCAGGGCGTTGTAGGCGCCGATCTGCCGGGGCGTGATCTGGATATCGGTGAGTGCGGACATGCAAAGCACCTCGCTGCGACTTTGTTGTTTTTGTAGTCATCAGTGGGCGGCCGGTGTCGGGACGACGGGGCAGGGCCATGGCGCGAGTATCTCCAGCGCCGGCAGGCCCCACCATCCTGCAAATGCAGGATGGTGGGGGTGTTCAGACGAACGCGCCGGGGGCTTCCGGCAGGGTGGCGCCGCCGTCCACCACCAGCGTCTGGCCGGTGATGTAGGCGGCCTGCTCGGAGGCCAGGAACAGCATGGCGCCGGCAATGTCGGCCGGCTCCCCCAGGCGCCCGAGGGGCACGCTGCGGGCGATGGCCTCGGCATGGCCGGCATCCCCCAGGTTGGCCATCGCCGGGGTGCGGATCATCCCCGGCTCCACGCCGTTCACCCGCACCCGGTCGCCGGCCAGTTCCAGGGCTGCGTTGCGGATGAAGCCGTTGACCCCGGCTTTGGACGCGGCGTAGTGGGTCAGCCCCGGGTAGGCGACGCGCGGGCCGGTGACCGAGGAGGTCACCAGCAGGCTGCCGCCCCCGGCCCGGCGCAGCAGCGGCAGAGCGCCCTGGGCGAGCCAGAACAGCGCACCGAGGTTGACCGCCAGGGTGCGCGCCAGCCGGGCTTCGTCCAGTTGCTCCAGAGGCGTGAGGGGGAAGTAGGCGGCGTTGTGCACCACCACGTCCAGGCGCTCCAGCCCGGCCATCAGCGCCTCGATGGCGCGGCGCTCGGCCAGGTCCACCGCGTAGGCACGGGCGGCCCGGCCCTGGTCACGCAACCGGGCGGCCACGGCCTCGGCCGGTGCGGCCTGGAGGTCGACGATCAGCACCTCCGCCCCGGCTGCCGAGAAGGCCTCGACGATGGCCAGGCCGATGCCCTGGGCGCCGCCGGTGACCAGCACCGTCTGGCCGCTGAAGGCGCCGCTCATGGCGCACCGCCCAGGCGCTCGAAGGCCAGGGTGGGGACGTCCACCACCGTCGCGCCGCCATCGGCCACCAGCGTCGTGCCGGTGATGATCGAGGCCTCGTCGCTGACCAGGAAGCGGCACAGCGCGGCGATCTCTTCCGGCCAGGCCGGCCGGCGCAGCGGCACGTCCGCCGTGACGCGGGCGTAGGCGCTGTCCAGGTCCTCGCCGTAATGGGCCATCAGCGGCTGCATCTCGGCATCGGCCATGGGCGTGCGCACCCAGCCCGGGCACACGCAGTTCACCCGCACGCCGTGGGGGCCGTAGTCCCGCGCGAGCGAGCGGTTCAGGCCCAGCAGGGCGTGCTTGGCGGTGGTGTAGCCGCACACCTCGGGGCCGGCGGCGAGGGAGGCGATGGAGCCGAGCAGGACGATGCTGCCGCGCCGATCCAGCAGCAGCGGCAGGCAGGCTCGGGCGCTCTGGAAGGCACTGCCGAGGTTGCTGTGCAGGGCGCCGTTCCAGGCCTCGTCGTCGGTCTGGATCGCGCTGCCCAGGCCGTGGCCGCCGGCGCAGGCGATCAGCGCATCGAGCCCGCCGAAGCGCGCCCTCACGCGCTCGACGAAGCCCGCCCAGTCCGCACTGCTGGCGGCATCGCCCACCAGCACCAGGCCGCCGGTAGCGGCAGCGACCCGCTCCAGCGGCTCACGGCGACGCCCCACCAGCACCAGTTGGGCGCCGTCCTCGGCCAGGCGCCGGGCGCAGGCCTCGCCGATGCCGGTGCCGGCCCCGGTGATGAGGACGGTGCGCTCACGCATCGCCGTACTCCGTGCGGTTGAGCACGTCGCAATGGGAGCTCACCGGGAAGTTGGAGAGGGCGGCGAAGTCGGCATCGGCGTAGCCGAAGATCTTGCCGTCGCTGCGGTGGGCCTTCAGGTCGATCATCACCAGCCCCAGGGTGGGGACGATCTTCTCCCGCCAGACGAACAGGTAGAGCTCATCGGCGATGCGGTAGTAGTGGCAGCGGTCGGTGTCGCACAGACCCTGCTCGACGCCGGCCAGGCATTGCCAGGTGTAGAACTGCTCGTTGAGGTAGATGTGCTCGTAGACCTCGGTGGGGCTGTAGCGGTAGCGGTTGCGCAGGCCCACCAGCTCGGCGGTCGGCGCGTGGGGGCAGGCGCCCGGCTCCCAGGGGCGGTCCAGGGTGCCGTGGAGGAACTGCACGGACACGTCGGTGAGGTCGCGCCCCTCCAGCGCCCGGCGGTACAGGCCCTGCTCGGTGGCCTCGCGCTGCGGCAACTGGCCGAGCACCGCGGTGAAGGACTGGCTGAGGGTGTCCAGCACCAGGCTCACCGACCAGGCCTGGCCGTTCTCGTGCTTGATGAAGTCCACCAGGTACAGCCCCGGCCGCACCGACGTGGCGCGGTAGGGCGAGCGCCCGCTCGCGCTGCCGTCGGCCAGCGCCCAGTCCAACTGGCCGTCGACGAAGGCATGGGCGATGCGCCAGCCGTTCTCGAACACCAGCTCGAAGCGGTGGCCATCCAGGTCCGCCAGGTTGGGCAGGATGAACGCCCCCGGGGCAAAGCCCTCGGCCAGCGCGCCTACGGTGATCCAGTCGGTTGATGCGGTCATGGGAAGCTCCTTGTGCAATGGAACCTCCATGGTCCGCGCTGGCGGGCGGGGCGGGTATCAACCGGATGGTTGAGGGCGGTTGACACCGCCCAGTGGCGCAACCGTACACAGCTATCGGAAGCGCCTGATGGAATCCCCCTAATACAAACAGTCAGTCTCCGTCCTCCCAGTTCCAAAGGACGGAGCACAGCATGTTCAACCCCGCCAACCAGGT